>NZ_MDAW01000139.1:0-60520 GCF_002875385.1 Vibrio sp. 10N.222.52.B12
AACCGATCTCAGGTTAAATAACAAGATTATATTCATGTGCTATTTCTTTTATTATCTTAATACCCCATTGAGATATTAACAATTAAAATAAATCAAAAGAGACACATAAAATATTATTATTAGTGTTTTAACCTATCAAAAACAAACCTGATCACATAGTAAAACTTAAAATACAATTTCATTTTGAGCGTTTTATTAGTAAATATCACCTTTTATACAGTCACCTACTGATATATCGACAATCATTGGTATTCTCTTATTTATTTCTTATTGGAATGCCTACCATGCGATATCAATCAGCACCTGTTAATACTGAAGAAACGCAAGAAACAACAATAGAAAGAGCTGCGCGACAGCAGCAAGAACGCAGAGCTGAATTAACTTATTCATCAAGCGACTATAAGCGCTGGAATGATAATCGAGATAAAGTAGTCGCGGACCGTAAAGTAGAAGAGCAGAACAACCATATTCACGTAGGCGAAGAACGTGAGTTTCCCGATGCAATTCTGTCACCGATGCCGACATCAAGAAAGGAAATGATTGATGCGGCCGGAACACGTGTGCTACCGTCAGACTTGCTAGGCTCTAGCTTTAATAACCAATGCGTCAGCGCAGAGATCGTTGCTCACCAGATGACATCTCTCAGCCCAGCGACAAAGAAAGAAGTAGAAGAAAGTGGTGAGCTTGTTTTCAGTGGCATGCAATATAAACACGCACATGGAACAGTAGGCACTATCGAAGTCATTGATACCTTTGCAGGGCAACAACCCGACAAAAAAACATCACAGATGGCCTACTGGGTCGCGCAAGGCAAGTATCTCGATATACCTAAACACCCTGACCCTCATCGCGATCATTTGTATGTTTTCACACCAAACTTCAGCGGCTGCTCTTTTGTTGTTGATGATTGGAGTGATGATCTAATCAGGGTTTACCATGTGGAAGGCAGCAAAGAAGATAAGCAATACAATGACTTGAAGGACCATCGCAACGGTTTAATCAATTATATGAGTTTTCGCGACTACGGTTTCTACCAAAAAGGGAACACCACCATCAAGAGTGTGAATGGCTTTGCGTTTATGCGCTACAACATTCAAGCTCGTCATTGGGAAATCCATTATCAAAAGCAAGAGCATGCACCCGCACTTGGGCGGCCAACGACTTCGGCTAAAACATTATTCTCCTCAGAAAAGCACACTGTAAAAGTCATGGTTTCGAAGGAATCTCGTGTGGTTGAAACCGGAACCATCGCGATAAACCGCTAAGGCTGAATTAATAGAAAATAAGCAGTAGCGAGTTTCAAACCAACTCGATAAAACAAAAACGCCCCAAGGTTAACTTGGGGCGTTTTTATTAATCTTATATCAAGAGGTTTTAGGCTGCTTTATCGCGACCTTATTCCCAATCAAGAATAACCTTGCCTGACATACCGCTGCGCATTACGTCGAAGCCTTCTTGGAAGTCATCAATCTTGTAGTGGTGCGTGATGATTGGCGATAGATCCAGACCAGATTGGATCAGTGAAGCCATCTTGTACCAAGTTTCGAACATTTCACGGCCGTAGATACCTTTGATCACCAAGCCTTTGAAGATAACTTGGTTCCAGTCGATACCCATGTCTGATGGTGGAATACCTAGTAGTGCAATACGACCACCGTGGTTCATTGTGGTTAGCATTGAGTTGAATGCCGCCGGGTTACCAGACATTTCTAGGCCTACGTCGAAGCCTTCTGTCATGCCTAGCTCAGCCATTACGTCTTCTAGCTTCTCTTCAGCTACGTTTACTGCGCGCGTTACGCCCATTTTACGAGCAAGTTCTAGACGGTATTCGTTCACGTCTGTGATCACTACGTGGCGAGCACCAACGTGTTTCGCGACTGCAGCAGCCATGATGCCGATTGGGCCAGCACCTGTGATAAGCACGTCTTCGCCAACTAGGTCGAAAGAAAGCGCTGTGTGTACTGCGTTACCAAACGGGTCAAAGATAGACGCTAGATCGTCAGAGATGCCTTCAGGGATCTTGAACGCGTTGAACGCTGGGATCACTAGGTATTCTGCGAATGCACCTTCGCGGTTAACGCCCACACCAATCGTGTTACGACATAGGTGAGTACGACCACCACGACAGTTACGACAGTGACCACACGTGATGTGACCTTCGCCAGATACGCGGTCACCGATTTCAAAGCCACGAACTTCCTGACCAATCGCAACCACTTCACCCACGTATTCGTGACCGACAACCATAGGTACTGGAATTGTCTTCTGTGACCATTCGTCCCAGTTGTAGATGTGTACGTCTGTACCACAGATAGCGGTTTTCTTAATTTTGATCAGAATGTCGTTATGACCAACTTCAGGTTTATCAACCTCAGTCATCCAGATGCCTTCTTCAGGCTTTAACTTTGATAATGCTTTAATTTTCATAGTATTCACCAAACATTGTCCCGCTCTATGCGTGACAAAAAATTCTTTCATCTAATGCGTTTAAAGAGGAAATAAAGGCTTTGCCCATGAGCCGACTCAGAAGAGTTGGGAAAGCCTTTTTATCTTTAAACGTAAGCGCTTTTCTCCTTCCTATCTAATCCCTCTCCTATGTTTTAGGAGGAGGCTAGGAAGAGGAAACAAAACTTAGATGATGCCCATGTCCTTACCAACTTGGATAAACGCGTCGATTGCACGGTCTAGTTGCTCACGAGAGTGCGCCGCAGACATTTGAGTACGGATACGCGCTTGACCTTTTGGTACAACAGGGAATGAGAAGCCAATTACATAGATGCCTTTCTCTAGTGCGCGCTCAGCAAATTCTGCAGCTACTTTTGCGTCACCTAACATAATTGGAATGATCGCGTGGTCAGCACCGCCCATAGTGAAGCCTGCGTCTTCCATACGAGCACGGAAGTGTGCTGCGTTTTCCCATAGACGGTCACGTAGGTCACCGCTCTCTTCTAGTAAGTCTAGAACGCGGATAGAAGCGCTTACGATTGCTGGTGCAACAGAGTTAGAGAATAGGTATGGACGAGAACGCTGACGTAGCCAGTCAATCACTTCCGCTTTACCAGATGTGTAACCGCCTGAAGCGCCGCCCATTGCTTTACCTAGCGTACCAGTGATGATGTCGATACGGTCAACCACGTTGTGGTGCTCGTGCGTACCTGCACCTGTTTTACCCATGAAGCCAACAGCGTGAGAGTCATCAACCATAGTCAATGCGCCGTACTTCTCTGCTAGGTCACAGATAGCCGGTAGGTTTGCTACAACACCGTCCATTGAGAACACGCCGTCCGTTACGATAAGAATGTGGCGAGCACCTGCTTCTTTCGCAGCGATCAGTTGTTGCTCTAGCTCTTCCATGTTGTTGTTTGAGTAACGGAAACGCATCGCTTTACATAGACGAACACCGTCGATGATTGACGCGTGGTTTAGTGCGTCAGAGATGATTGCGTCTTCTTTACCTAGAATCGTTTCAAATAGGCCCGCGTTTGCGTCGAAACATGATGTGTAAAGAATCGTGTCTTCTTTACCTAGGAACTTAGAAAGCTTCTGCTCAAGCTCTTTGTGGATGTCTTGAGTACCACAGATGAAACGTACTGAAGCCATACCAAAACCGTGCTCGTCCATACCTGCTTTACCCGCTTCGATAAGTGCTGGGTGGTTAGCAAGACCAAGGTAGTTGTTCGCACAGAAGTTTAGTACTTCTTCACCAGTAGAGATTTTAACAGCCGCTTGCTGTTGAGACGTGATGATACGCTCTGCTTTGTAAAGGCCTTCCGCCTTCACTTCTTCAATTTGCTGTTCAATCTGTTGGTAAAATGCAGAAGACATTCGCAATTCCTTCCTGTTTATTTTGTCGAGTTTTCACTCGATTAGAATTAGGTTGAGCCTTTATGTGACGGGGGTCACAGGCACTTACTTATCAATTAAGTGTAGTGTAATTCAAGGAAGGAAAGACGATTATCCCTCAAGGTGGAAAAGCATTAATGAATCCGAGGCACGAATCAAGTTAATGCTTTTCTATGAGGTTGTAATGAAAGGAGTTATAACCAAGTCGGCTTAGCTAAAAGTGCTTCAAAGTCCTTAGCAGGTAATGGTCGGCTATAGTGGAAACCTTGTCCGAACTCACAGTTTAAGTTTTTCAGGTAATCCACATGGCGTTGTTCTTCGATGCCTTCTGCAACGATCTTAAGGTTGAGCGCTTTCGCCATCGCAATAATCACGTTAACAAGCTCACGGTCGGATTCGTTCTCAAACATGTTCTGCAAGAAACTGCGATCGATCTTGAGGCGATCAAACGGGAACTTCTGCAAGTAACTTAATGCGGAATAACCGGTACCAAAATCATCAATGGTGAGCTTCGCGCCCAGAGTTCGTAAGTTATCTAGCATCTCCATCAGGTCACTGCTGTGGTTAAACAACAAGCTCTCTGTCACCTCTACATCGAACAATTCTGGAGACAACCCCGACTCTTCTATGTGCTGCTTGATCTGTTCGAAAAGTCGATCACAGTATCTAAACTGCACGCTTGAGAAGTTTACCGACACAAACAGAGGTGTAACGTCCTGCCATTTTGCCGCTTGTTGGCACGCTTGACGAATGGCAAACTCACCCAGTTGATGAATCAAGCCATTCTTCTCAGCAATCGAGATAAACTCTTCTGGATTCACAAAACCAAACTTCTCGTCATTCCAACGCATCAGGGCTTCTGCTCCAACAATCGCCCCGCTGTCGAGATCAATGATGGGTTGATAATAAAGCTCTAACAAATCGTGAGAAATAGCATGACGTAAGCGACTTTCCAAGTCTAAGAAACGCTGTAAATCTTGGTTCATGTTGTGGTCATAGAAGCAGAATGCATTACGGCCGTCTTGCTTCACACGGTACATCGCCATATCAGCACAAGCGAGTAGCTGCTCTGAATTATCGCCATCTTCTGGATAAACAGACATACCAACGCTAGCGGACAAGAAGAATTCATGATTTTGCCAAACAAACGGCTCGTTAAACACAGACAATACAGTTGCGGCAAAGCGCTTAGCACTGTCGGCATTGTCTAAGTCTGGAATCACCAATAGGAACTCATCGCCGCCAATTCGTGCCAACAAATCGGTTTTCCGCACCGCCTGATGAAGCCGCTCAGCACTCAGTTTGAGGATCTCATCACCAACAAAGTGTCCCATCGAATCATTGATTTGTTTGAAATGGTCAAGGTCGATGAACATCACCAGTACATTAGAGCCTGTGCGTTCAGCGCGTGACAGCTCTAAACCAAGGCGTTCAGAACCATAAACTCGATTTGGTAAACCGGTTAATGCATCGTGCTTGGCTTGGTAAGCCAACTCCATTTCTGACGATTTACGACGCTCTATCTCACTGGTTAAACGTTGGTTTTGCTGAGATAAGAAGTCTTTGCGCTTCTTCTCTTCTTCCAGTTTGATCTTCAGCTCAACACGTGTGTTATTAAGGTTGAACGCATACAACAAGCCAAACACAATCAAAATTGCGAGGATACTTAACCCGGAAATAAATATTCGAGACGTGTAGATATCGCGTTCGCTAAGTGACTCAAACCAAGCCATCAATTTAAAGTGATGGTGCTCGATTGGCACTTCGAAATAGATCTTCTCTTTTAGCTCTTGAGCCAGTGCTTCAGGCTCAGTGATGTTTTCCTGTTCCAACTTACGGCTGATAGAATCCCATACTTCCATTTCCACATTATTGATCTTCAGCACCATGCGACTGTAACTGTCTTCATGCTCCTGATTAGTCAATTGGGAAATGACTACCTTCTCGTTGATATCCGCAATCAAATAGCCGACAGGTTTGCCTGAGAACATGACTTGCTTTATCACCTGGATAAGTACTTTGCCATCTTCACGCACCGCTCTGACTTCTTCACTGTGGTCGTGATCATTCAATAAACGCGAAGTATCAACACGATGATCGGACTTTTGACCTGTTGTGATAATGGTCGAGCCATCAAGACCTATCAAAGTTAACTGGTTGTAGATCAATTGATTATTGACGATTTTGGTTTCAGATTTCTCTTGCAGTTTACGTTTTAGATTGATCAAACTTGCGCCTAAGCCATACTCCATCGACATGCCTGAAGCGAGGTTGGCAAAGAAGGTTTGTACCGTTTTATCGGTCGATAAATGGTCTATATCTTCACTGGCAATCGTAAATAAATTATCAAGGGTGCCTGCATAACTTTTCACCTTTAGATCGAGTTCTCGATGCTGTGATTCTTTTAGTTTATGTTGACCTAAACTGGTGACCGTAATAATCATCGCCAAATAGAGCGACACCAATATCGCACTGACTGTGATGATCTTCTGACTTGATATTTTTTTTACAGACTTTCTCATATATCTTTCTTACTATCTTCTAAGAAGTAGTCATTATAAAAATAGTAAATAGATGGGTAGTATTTCTCGACCAAGGCTTGGTACGTCCCATCTTGCTTAATTGAATTTAAGTATTGGTTAAACGCGGTTTTTAATTCAGGAGAGTCCTTACGGAAGGCAACCGCCATTTTTTGGTTTTCTGATACTGGGCCAATGACTTTGATTTCCCCCGGCCACTTTTCAAGTGCAATCAATGTATCTGCAACATCAAGCAACGTACTTTCCGCATCGTTTTTCATTATGGCAGGCACCATTTCGTTCAATCGGCGCTGACCATCCGGCAAAATCACTTTTGCGCCGGTGTCATAGAGGTTATACAAGTTCGGGTCGAGACAAGAATGCTCCATCGCTAAGACTTCACGGCCTTTAATGAGTGACTTCACCATTGAAATATCGTCATCAATAGAACCTGTTGGCTTAATCGGAGTTAATGAAGAGTCAGTGCGTGCTACTAGCCAGACTGCGGATGGGAAATAGTCCTCCGAGAAATCAACAATTTGTGCTCGCCAATCAAGAATCGTGACGCCGTTAGCGATCAAATCGCCTTCAATCGCCATCTTTTCACCAACCATCAATTGCGCATCTTTGTATTCAACTTGCTGCCCAGTCAGTTTACCAACCACATTGTTCCATTGGGCTGGGACGTATTGGTAACGTACGCCAAGCGATTTAGCAAATCCCTTGATGATATCGACATCCAACCCCGTCAATGTTTGCATTTCACCTTGATCGATGTAGGAAACAAAGTTGGCATAAGGCACACCAATATGGCGTAACACGCCACTGTCCTTAATGTCTTGCAGATCGCCAGCAAAGGTCTGAATCGGTAGCAGCGTGACCATCCCTATCGCAAGAGTGGTCATGGTTTGCTTAATTGTTTTCACTGACATGATGAATATCCTTCTCTTTCACAAAGCGCCCAATTAAGGGCGCTTTGATACTTAACAACAGCGTTAGAACGAGTAGTACAGGTCTGCAATCGCTTCGATTAACCCTTCTACATCTCTCTCATCGTGGAACAAGTGAGTAGAGATACGCAGCGCATGCGTTTCAAACGAATCGTCTTTGTGCAACTTGAAGCTTGTCGTACGAATGATGTAACCATAGTCCTCGCGAAGACGATCACGGAACAATGTTAGTCGTTCCTCATCCGTCACATCATCAAACGGGTTAAAGGTCGTCAGACCGCTGGTTAGTCCTTCCACGTTTGGTGAGTACATCTTCGCATAAGGTAACGCTTCACTAAGCAGTGTTTTACATTGGTCACTCAATTCTAAAATGCGTGCTTCAATTCGGTCACGACCAATTTCATCCCACATTTTACAACTATCAGCAAGTGCTTGTTTTGACGGATAGTTATCGTTACCAATGTATTGCATTTGTAGCTGTTTGCCTAGGTAATCAGCATGAGAAAGCGATGAGTTGATCAACCACAATGGATTTTCACGATCGCTCCAGTACTCATTTAAACGGTTACCGTTATCACGTACATACAAGATACCTGTCGCGCCTGGGCCACACTGCCACTTATGGCCAGATCCTGCATAGAAATCACAATCCATATCGTGAAAATCTAGGTCGAACATACCAACAGTGTGCGCGCCGTCAACTAACGTTGGGATGCGGTGTTGCTTTGCTAAAGAACAGATAGCTTTAGCAGGGAGAGTCGTACCGGTTTTGTAGGTAATATGAGAGAACACAATAAGGCGCACATTGTGGTGGGTTTCAATCGCATCGCGGAAGGCTTGAATGTAATCTTCTTCCGTGACGTTTTCTGTACCTGTGAAAACCGGAAGCTGAATTTCTACCACGTCCACACCAAAGCGATGTTTTGCCACGTTCATTGGTGACGTTGCAGCAACGTGTTCATGGTGAGTCGTTAGAATGACATCACCTGGCTCAAAATGCAGGCCATTGATGATAGAACATAAGCCATCGGTGGTGTTGCGGCTTAGAATGATTTCATCTGGGTTAGCACCAAAGCCCGGCGCAACTTGCGTCACCATTTCAGAAACATGAGGCCAAGCACCAAACTTGTCTTTCATGTCCCACGGGTACTTAGCAACGATTTTATTGTTGTCTTCGTACCCTTCTAAAACATGTTTTGGCATCGAACCTGTCGTGCCGATATTCATGTAAGTCGTTCGTTTATCCAATACGAACTGCTTTTGTACTTTACGCCAGAAGCGTTTGTCGTTTTTTCTACCTAGTCCGTTGTTGCTCCAATCAATTTTCGGTTCTTTTGCTTGAACTGTACCGGAAAATGCGGAAGCACTGACGCCAGCCACAACTGCACCAGTTGCACCTTTTAAGAAATTGCGGCGGCTGCGATTAGTCTGAATAGATTCCTTGTCGCTCATCTTTTCGATCCTTGTCGGAAGTTTAGCCATATTATTAATTATGAATCCGTAACTATCTGTTACTAAACCATTATTACCTCATCACCCGATAGTTTAGATCTTTCAGCTGCCATTAAGTGACTTTAGTTCCACTTTTTCATTTCATATGATGATATAAGCAACAATTTAACCCCTTTACAATAAACAACTATAAGCATAATGAAATATTCATTGAAACACTTATCACAAACATAAAAGATGGCGCATTTTATAATCTTTGAATCGCGCAAAAATAAACGTTGTAATATTTTCATCACAATTTGGGCGCCAAGGTTAATATTTAAATTGAATACGTTAAATCTGTAACAAATTCAGGTTCATTCATTACAATTATTAAAGTGCCATCCAAATAACAAATCAATTGAATCATTGTCCGAGAAATAAATAAGGCCTCTATGCACGCCAAAAGATAGCAGGATAAAGAAGGTCGATGAAAGTAAGGCGCTTTTAAGCTAAGCGCCCGAAGACGGAAGTGATACGGCTCGCAAGGTAAATCGCTGTTGGTACTGAGAAGGGGTAACACTGGTTTCTAGGTAACTATGGTGCAGCATCAAAATAGACTGCACAATCTTCGTGCCGATGCCCAAAGAGCCACCTTCAGCATTCTTTTCGATATGGTTAATGAAGGTAAAATGAATTCGAGTCTTATCTTCACTCAAATGTGCTTGGCAATGCACTGCTGAACCAATTGGGCTGTGACGGAGTGCATTCTCCAATAAGTTAAGCACTAAACGCTCTAGCAACCCTTTATCGCCGACAGTTTTAATCTTATCTTCCACTTCAACTTTGAGTTCTACCGTTTTTCGTGAAAACTGGCTTTGCATTGTCTCAGCACATTCGGCCATTAAAGCGCTAAGCTCGACAGGGCAATATTCATAATTCGGCATTGGCGCTTCTTTTCTTGCCGCATCAAGTAACGAATGCAATTGGGTAGAAAGCTTCTCACAATTTCGGAAAGCGACGTCAATCAAAGGATCGGATTCCGGATGTTGCAAGCGCCACGTTTCCAAATAACCAAGCACGCTCGATAACGGCGTTTTCAGATCATGACTCAGTTGCAACAAGCTTTGACGACGATGAGACGATTGATACTCCAACTGTAAAAACTGCTGCTGAATGTGCTTCGCCATCATCTGATAGGAGTGCGCAATCGGTACTAGCTCTGGCACTTGGCGAGTAAAATCAGGTTGTAGGCGGAAGTCATGCTCGGCTTGCTGTTGAAGTTGCTTGGTCACACGCTCAATCGGGTTCAATAGACTACGTTTGACCAGCACATAAGCTCCAAGAGCAAAGCCTAAAATGGACACTAAGACCAATCCTGCCAGCGCGATGTAAGGGGTATCGACTTGAGCATTGGCAATAGAGTCATGTCGAGTACTGCCGATCACCACATAGAGATAACCGACCGTAGAGCCTAATTCCTCTATCGCCGCGACAGAAAAGACTTTGTGCTCACCACGATTACGTGGGTCTTCACCCAAAATAGGAAAAGGCTGGTCATTTAAGAATTGCTTAATGGGATTGAGATCCACCGCTCCCATGATCTCCGCTCCTTCTGGTGCTGCATGGGTGGTGATATTGCCTTGGCTATCGAGGAAGTAGATTTCAAAATCAGGGCCAATCAGCATGAGCGTGTGAAAGATCGACTTAAGTGCTTTAGGGTTGTAATCCGTCCCGATCATCAGCGGATTATCGTCACGCATATGGCTTGCCAGCTCTTTATGCAGGCTTTGCTTAGTGCGTAACTCAATGGTTTCTTTTTGCCAATTGTAAGTCAGTGCAATCACCACCGCCGCGAGGCAGAACCACAAGCTAGTAAATACTACCAAGCGAGATTTGAAGCTCATCCTATCGCCTCCTTAAACAGCGGTGTTTTTGCAACACCCGTGATGATTGAAAAATGACGGTGAAAACAACTGCCGACTTACTGTCTTGGCTTGATGTTTTGACTTACTTTCTTGCATTAGTGTCTTGGCTGAAACTTATATCCAACACCCCAAACAGTTTGAATGAAGTGATGATCAGAGTCAGACAACGACAACTTGCTGCGTAAACGGTTAATGGTGCTACACACCGTGTGGTGATAACCAGAATGACTGGTGTTCCAAACGTGATCGAGCAATTCATCTTTACTGTAGACTCTGCCCGGACGAGTCGCGAGAAACTGCAGCAAAGTAAACTCTGTCGCGGTAAGAGTGACATCTTTATCGTTTAGGGATACTTGGTGCAACTCCGGAATGATTCTCAGCGGACCAAAATCCATCGCATCATCGAGGACTTCATTTGCTACTTTGACTTCTGCGGTTTGGCTGACTCGGCGTAGCACGTTTCGCACTCGTGCTTGGAATTCTAATACGCTAAATGGCTTGGTGATGTAGTCATCAACGCCCGCTTCTAAGCCGTCTACCTTGTCCATTTCACCGTCTCTGGCTGTCAGCATGAGCACTGGGCTCCAATCTTGTTGCTGACGCAAATAATGGCAGATGTCTAGGCCATCACCATCTGGTAAACCTCGGTCAAGGATCAATAAATCAAAGGGTTGTTGCTGATATTGCGCTTTAGCATCGGCGACATTTGTGGCTCGCGACACTTGGTGTCCTTGAAACTTGAGATGCATCTGAACCAGTTCTGCCAAATCATCGTCATCTTCCACCAACAAGATGTTCGCGACTAAATTGATTGCCTGTTGTTCCATGGTCCTTTCCTTGCCTTCGAGTATCCTCACTTTGCACATGACCGGAACAAATTAGAAATTCTTTCAAAAAAGGTTCCGATGACGCCATGAGGGATAAAGCGCTCGGCTACAAGCGCTTTGGAAAGGAGACGTCATCGGAGCCTGTGTTACTCGACTCGAGTGATGGTGACTTTCGCACCTGGGTTCAAGAAACGATGGTTCGCAGAAAGTGCTGAGTTTGCTAATCCATCATCTTGGCTAACTACCCCCGCATGGAATGCAACAACGTCATTGCTGTCATTACGAGCAGCATTGAAGCCCTCACCACCACCTGCTGGGCCCGGAATGGTTGCAGCAAGTTCATCGTTCAGTTCTGTGCCGGAATCCCAAACGTTCATGCTCATTTCGTAGCTTTCACCTACTGCGAGCGATTTGAGCGATAACCCCGTTTCGCCAACAAAGGCATCATTGGTATTCACAAACATAGACGCCACAGACAAGTAACCGTAATGACTAGGGTCAACCGTGATGGTGACTTCGTCCGATGCACCCGGCAACACCAATCCATTGCCCGAAATACCTTGGTAAACACTGTCATTGCTGTTCATCAATTCAATCAGCTCAGCGTTACTACCGCCTTCGGCAAGGTGCTCAAGTTCAACAGATGCGGCTTGTCCAATTTCAAACAGCTGGTAGTCACCATTGTGAGTGAGTACAGCAAGCGGTGACATAGGTTGATTCGCAGTCAAGTTCGCAACGTTGACGGTGTAGCGGTACGATTTCACTACGTCATTATCATCATCGCTTGGACAACCGGCGAGCAAGCCGACTGAAGCTGCTACTAGTAAGATTCTGTATTTCATACATCCCCCTTACTTCACAACGATTGTGATGGTTGCGACTGGGTTTAACCAACGATGGCTGCTGCTGTCTAGGTCACTGATGCCGCCGGTTGGGTCGCTATCACCAAGGTTACCCGGATGCACGTGAACTTTGTCGTTAGTTACCGTTGCTTCAACGCCTGTGCCGCCAGTACCAAAGGTAATGAAAGGTGGGTTTGGCATGCTAGACGCAAGTTCATCGTTCGCTTCTGTACCAGCATCGTAACTTCTTAGCGTTGCTCGGTATGTACCCGCTTCCGTTGGAATCTTCCAACTATCCAGACCGACGAAACCATCATTGGTTGGCAACAACATCGCGCTCAAAGAAAGATATCCGTGGTCACCACTGTCTAAGGTGAAGGTGGTTGCAACACCCGGATTCAAAATACCACCAGCAGGATTCTCAACCACCGCACCACCAGCGTTACCAATCACACTAGCAAGCCCAGAGATATCACCGCCTTCTGCCATGGCTTCTAGTTCCGGAGTCGCTGCTTGACCCGTTCTGAACATTTGAAGCTCAGAGCCATGTGCAGCAACAATAAGTGGCGTAAAGTAGATGCCTTTGGTTGCGTTTGTCACCGTGATTTCCAATTCCGCTGCATTCACTGATGCAGAGCCTAGTGCCATAGCGACTGAAGTCATGACGAGTCCGAGTTGGGTACGTTTTTTCATTGTGATTCCATCCTTTAATGAGGGTTGAACTACCCAAGCCCATATGTACGGCTTTACTTCTTTGTTCGTGACTTGAGTAGGTTAAGCATTACGTTTCGAACGTTTTGCGTTCTTGCCTCTAAGAATGACGAGCAAATCTATCAGCAACTTCATCGAATTCTCATAAAATTCTCACAAGTTCTGTTCGAATTCTGTCAACAGCACTTTTTTACTCTTAATCAGCTATTTACACGTCGCGCTCTCCCCTCCTACAATGCGGTATTCTCTGTTTAAATCACGATTCTCACCATGATTCATAACGTTCTGTCTGCCTACTATGGCGAAATCTACGGCATCGCTTTTTTCAACCACTACTTGAGCCATTACGCCCAAAGTGAACAACAAACACTGTGGCAAACCTTGATTGAAGTGGAAGAACTCACTGCAGAAAAGCTCAAACCTGTACTGCTGACAAATGGCATGGATATCGAAAGTCGACACCAAGAGATGCTGAATAAAGGCTTGGCAGATGCAATCAAGTGGATTGGTTTACCATGGCAAGAGTTGGTGGCGACTCTTCTAAAATGGGTGGAGCCTTATGAAGTCAAGTATCGAGAGTGGCATGAAGAAGTGAAAGCTTCACAGCAGTATTCAACCGCTGAGCAAGAAGCTATCGAGTTAATTGCAGACCACGAAACGGCCATTTATCACTGTTGGCAGCAATACCATACTGGTGAATCTGGCTTGCCTGCACTCAATGCATTTTTGGCAAAATATCGTTAAAGCGAGACGGTGACACTTGAACCTCGTGAAACCGTACCAGACAATATCGTTATTCCGCTGCGCAGAACTGAACAATTATGGTTAATCCAAAACTCATTGCCCTACTTCCTGATCTTGCGTCGTTTATCTTAGTGGTAAACGAAGGCAGTTTTACCGCTGCTGCTAAACAACTCGGCGTGACGCCATCGGCTTTAAGTAAGTTGATCACACGATTAGAACAAGCCCTCTCGGTGAAACTGTTTGAGCGAACGACTCGTAAGTTGATCATTACTCAAGCTGGGCAAAAGGTTTACGACCAAAGCATCGCAATGGTGAATGCCGCGCAGCAAGCCGTTGAGCTATCTGCGGAAGATCATGCCGAGCCAACAGGCGCACTCACAGTGGCAGCCCCTGAAGCATTTCTTAATTCGGTGCTTCAACCGTTTGTGTTGCCATTCCTAGAACGTTATCCAAATATTCAGCTTAAGCTGCGTGCAGCAGACGGTGAGATCGATCTGTTCCGCCAAGGTATTGATGTAGCGTTTAAGCTCACCGACAAACCCGATGAGAATCTGGTACTCAAAGAGATCAGCAAGACCAATCTCGTTTTATGTGCTTCTCCAGATTACCTAACCAAACATGGTATGCCTGAGCACCCAACCGAGCTTGAGCAACACGACTGTATTTACCTTGCCGAGAACGACAAAGACAACATCTGGTCGTTCTTTAAAGAGGAAGCCTTTCATTCGATTGCAGTAAGTGGACGCTACGCCGTCAACCATTCTCAAATGCGCTTGAACGGGGTTAAGTCTGGCTTGGGAATTGGGATCTTTCATGACTTCGTGATCAAAGACGCGTTAGAGCAAGGGGAAGTGGTGGAGGTATTGCCGGATTGGATGATCAAGAGTAACTACCATGGCGCTATCGCGATGCAGTATGCGCAAACCAAATACATGCCTGCTCGTCTGCGCGTGTTTATCGACTTCGTTAAGGAGCATTTAGTCTCCGACGATACTAACCATGCTTGAAGAGGCTAACCATGTTTAATGCCATTCATCACGTCGCGATCATTTGCAGCGATTACTCAAAGTCAAAACGCTTTTACACTGAAGTGTTGGGATTGAAAGTCATTGCTGAAAACTATCGTGAAGCCCGAGACTCCTACAAGCTTGACCTCGCTTTACCTGACGGCAGCCAAGTGGAACTGTTTAGCTTTCCGGGCGCACCAGAGAGACCGAGCTTTCCTGAAGCACAAGGGCTACGACATCTCGCGTTTTTGGTTGATGATGTTGAACAGGTGAAAGCCTACCTAGAATCGAATGACGTTGAAGTTGAGCCAATTCGTATTGACGAATTCACAGGTAAAGCCTTTACCTTCTTCCAAGACCCAGATGGCTTGCCGCTGGAGATTTACCAGAAATAAAAAGAGCCAGCACTTCGCTGGCTCTTTTACTATTCCATTCTTTGTCTTTACTAATTCAACGCCGTTTTCAGCTTCTCGACGCGGTTAAACAACAGCCAATCCAGTGCGAGAACCGTAACAATTGCCAAACCACCCATCGGGAACGCCAGACACAATACTACCAACGTTACTAAACCAAGCTTCCAAATGCCGTCTTGCTGAAACTTAGGTGGCGCGCCCAAGGCGGTACTGCGACTAGGACGACGAATCCACCACATCACCACGCCTGTGATTGAGATTAAGATGAACGCCAAACAGAACGCCACGTTGAGCACTTTGTTAAGCACACTGACATCACCTTGGTGCAATGACACGCCTGCCGCCATGAACTTGGCAAACAGGCTGTAATCTTGCCACGTTACATCTACCAACAAGCGACCAG
Source organism: Vibrio sp. 10N.222.52.B12 (assembly GCF_002875385.1). NCBI lineage: Bacteria > Pseudomonadati > Pseudomonadota > Gammaproteobacteria > Vibrionales > Vibrionaceae > Vibrio > Vibrio sp. 10N.222.52.B12. Next base: position 15,619 of record NZ_MDAW01000139.1, read on the forward strand.
AATATTGGTCAAAGTGACTAGTGCGATCTTGTCTTGGGTCGGAGGTATCGCCACCCATAGAGTTAGCGGCAACGGTATAAACGCCCGTCTCAGAGCGTGGCAAAAACAGCTTATAGCCAGTGAAGCCCATCATTTCAGCCTTGAGGATGATATCATCAATAGAGAGCGCATCATGGCTGCCTGCGTATGCCATATCTTCCTTCATATTGGCATGATCATGAGCGGGCTTATCTTTCGATTCTGGCACAGCAGCGAGCTCTAAGTTCCATGGCATCTCTTCTGAAGCACCGTGGTTGAGATCTTTGTGTGTCAGTGTGGGTTCCGGTTTCTCACCCCATGTGTAATAGGTTGGGAAGGTATTCCAAGCTTGCACCATTTTCGCACCCCAGATCCCTGCCCACGACAAACCTGAAATCAAAAAGAACAACAGAACAATCGACAGCACACCACCTAAATTCGCATGCAGGTCACGCATCAAAATTCGAGGGCCATTGTTAAGGCGAATTTTCAAAAAGCCGGCGCGGCTTGCGTTGTCTCTAGGTAACCAAAGGTATAAACCAGACACCAACAGCAAAATCCCCAAACTTGCGGCGATTTCAATTAAACGGTCGCCTAGGTCGCCGATGAGCAAGGTGCCGTGAATGCTGTTCATCAGTTCATAGATGCTATCACCACGGTCAATGGTGCCTTGTACGTCTCCTGTGTAAGGATTTACTGCAACAATCAGCGAGCTGCCTTCTTGGTTTTGAATCGAGAATCGGTTGGCAATATCGGCCGTTTTAGCAGGTACAAATTGAGTGACATTAAAATCGGGATACGCCTGCTTTACGGTTTCCAATTGTGCAGAGACAGTAACGGTTTTTTCGTGTGGTATGACGTGCAATGTCGTCTCGTATCGAGCCAGTTCGATTTCATCATCAAACAGCATCACCAACCCTGTAAGGGAAAGCATGAGCATGAACGGGATAACGAATAACCCTGCGTAGAAGTGCCATCGCCACGTCATAAAGTAGATGGATTTTGCGCGCGAGGCTTCCTTAAGTTGAGGCTTTGCCGAGTTTCTCAACATATGTATTTTCCTTTTTTCATAGTTAAACGCCCAAATTCAGCCAAAAGAATCCTGCACATACGCATTGGTATGCGACTCTATTTTGACTAAGGTTCGGGAGTACCACTGCTCGAAGTGGCAGTGTTGCTGACTATATACCCAAGTGACTTCAAGATGCTGGATTCAGAGCGTTGTCATTGATTCGAGTGCAAAAGAAAACAACGCTGTGTAATAGACAACTCTTTCCAAGTTGTTTGAAGCAGCAATCGGAGCAATGACACGCTCCCGAAGGGCGAGTTGCCTTGGCTTGTATACTTTGTTGTCGATATCTTGATTTAGACCCACTAGACCTTTAAATCGCCGCCGCGTCTACAAACCAAGTCATTCTCGCTGAACCAAGCATCTCGAGGTTACTTGGGTATCGTGTAATGGTTTTTGTTATGAGAAAAGGGAAACTGGCGGCGCTCTAGGAACTGGTGTTTCAAATCGCACACTTAGAGCCAAATAAGCGTAGCTGTCAGAAATCACCAAGCTCTGTCTTGAAAGTATCGGTGTCGTTGGAAGTGTATCGTGATGAAAAGTCGAGAAGTGGCTAAAAGGACAAGGCTTACCTTTGTGGCTGACAGAGTTGTCACCCTCTTCTATTTGAACCAACTCAAAACCGTTAAGCGTACATAGCGTCGCCCACACGCCCATGCTGTTACCATGAGCATTGATAACAGGCATCAGCGTCACTAGCACCCAACTGAGAGCACTAGCAAATAACATCGAGCGGTAAAAAGGAATTAATCTACGCATAACGGTGACTTAACAAATTTCACACAGCGTAACCAATTCTGAGTGGTAGCTCAAAAACAGGATCAATAAGTGGCTGCTACCTCACAGGTTTTCTTGAATACCTCGATTGACAGGCACAAAAAAGCCCGCCGAAGTGGCAGGCTGATGGTCATTTCTTCAAGTTGGATAAACGGTTAGCTAAACAGTTTGCTCCAGATACTTGGGTTGCGTTTGTCGTGGTACTCTTCACGAAGGCTATCGATTTCACGCAGTTGGTCTTTCGCTTCTTCTAGCTTGCCTGCATCAAGATCCGCTTCAATCTTATCAAGCGTTACCGTCAGCTTGTTAAAGCCTTCTAAGTAGATATCGAACTTCTCTGGTGGGTAATTACCACGCTTAGATTGTTCAACGATCGCTTGCAAACTATCAATCGCAGATTTCATGGTTTCAACATCAGACGCTTCTGCCGCCTGTTTGAATTCCATCTTCATCTGCTTCATGTTTTGTTTTAAGTCGACGGCTTCTGCCATTGCGTACGTTGAGCCTAACGCAATGACACACCCCAACACTAAAGGACGTAACATCTTCACTTCTCCATTGAATGCCGAATTCTGAGCCGGCTTTTTAATGCCAGCAGTGTAAAGCAATCCCTTAACACTTGCATAACCAAAAATGTAATCAAGTTTATGCGTTGCGAATCTCGTCATACTCTGCAATTGGCGTGCGGCCACGCAGCTCTAAGAAGGCTAAGAATTGTTGTGCTGAGTGCGTAATAACTTTACCACTATCGATGCCGACTCTATCCATTAACTCACCCACCAAGCTCAGGTTACCCACATCGTGGCAGAAGTGCGCATCACTGCCTGTGGTGAAGAAGACACCGAGCTCTTTACCGATTTGGGCAATCTCATGGCAACGGTCTACGCTGCCAACACGGCTGTTACCTTTCAATGTGGTGTTATTGATTTCAATCGCGACATTGTGCTCTTTAGCGCACTTCAGTACAGCTTCAAAATCGAAGTCAAAGTTGGGGTTACCTAAATGGCCTAGCGCATCAACGCGACCGTTTTTGATGATGTTCAACAGAGCTTCAGTGTGCGTAGCACTATCTGCTGGGCGGAACACTGGCTCATGAAAGCTAGCAATCACCCAATCCAAGTTGCGATCAACGCTATCTGGAATATCGATGTCACCCTCGGTGTTCATGATGTTAGATTCAACACCGCGAATAATGGCAACGCCTTCAAGAAAGCGAGGCAGAATTTTCTGGTTAGAGAAGAACCAGTAATGAGGCGCACCCGGCATTGATTCCGCGTGGTCGGTCGTGCAAAACATATCCAGCCCGTTCTCTTTTGCCGATTTAGCGTTTTCAATCAACGTACTGTAAGCGTGACCGCTAGCGTACGTATGCGTGTGGGTATCAACCTTAAATTCCATCATCAACTCTCTTGGCGCACAAACTGGCGGCTATTGTATACCCACATGTCAGTGATCGTCAGCCCAATATTGGGACGAAATCTAATCTTATTCCTCACAGATCGTTTTAATCAGCGGCAATGCTTTCTCCCAACCATGATTGAACATCGACACAAAATCACTATGGGTAGAAATGGTGATACTGAGCAACAAGCGATCTTGCAGCACATCGATCTGGTAGATCTCCCGTGATCCGATCCACTTAGAAGCCAAGTCAGCGTCTAATTGCTGCCTATTGTCTGGGTTGAAGATGGCAACATGATGAAACTCAAGTTTATGCAGTGGCAAAACAGTGTCCACTACTGCCCGAGTCCCCCCCATGTCTGGGTCGTAAAAAGTAATATCCCCTCCCTCTTCCCAGTCGCCATCAAATTGAGATTGCGGTGAAAAAGCTTGTGCCCATCGTTTGTACAATTCGATATCCGTCAGCACGCTCCATACGCGCTGCGGCGTGGCTGCAATCTCGACGTGATAATTTAAAGTCAGCATGTTCTCTCCCTTAGCTACTTTCTTGACGCTAGTTCATCCTGATTAAAAATCAAACAATTCGGTTGTAACCAGAAGAAGAATTGCGAGGCCCGACATCAATGGGCAAGTTCGCATGCAAAGGAGCCACGAAGGCGACATTTAGCAGTCGCTGCATAATAAATACAACTCTGCCAACTCAATATTTGGTGCTTTTCATTAAACTTCGCCATATGGATCGAGATAGAAACAAAGTGAAGCACTAACAACGGACAAAACATGAACGGCTTAAAAAACGGTGAATTTCAATATATAAAACAATGCATTAATGAAATGAAGCCGGAACAATTACGCGAAATAAAAGGCGTAATTGAATTTAGAAGGAAAGCGTTAATCGATGAGAAACCGCTTATCTCTGACGAAGAGATGGAGTTTATCACCATCATGTTCAAGAAAATGGAATAGCAAACACATGTGTTTTTTGATTGAAGACTATTTAAACAAAAAAAACAACGGCATCGACATCAATTACAAACTGCAAGAAATTGTCGATGAAGGCGGAGTAAACCTCGGATATGAGGTGCTTATTAACCCCGCTAATTTAACAGATAGCGCAGCAAACGAAGTGTATGATCGAGAAATCAAATACCCGCACATGAGCCGAGCATTAATCGCACGCTTAGATAGGTATATTGCTCGCCATGCATGCGACTTTAAAGGGAAACATCTATTCATAAACCTTGAGCGAAGTAACCTATGCGATAAATATTTGCTGTGTGATATCGTCATTCTCAAGAACAGCCTAGTAAATCTAAAGGCGAATTTGGTGATTGAAATAACGGAAAGAGATTCATGTAAGCGCTGTTCCGAGATCAGAAAAGGATTTGAGTTTCTGCAAAAACAAAAAGTGTTACTGGCCGTTGACGACTATGATTTAAACTCTGACTTTCGAGAAGAAGAGCTCCTTTCCGGCTTCTATCACTTCCTGAAAGTAGAACACTCTGATGAAGCAGATTACTACAACAGAGTGCTGGCACTGAGCAAGAGGACACGAACAAAATTAATCATCGAACGTGTTGAAACGCAAGTGGCACGCAAGCAAATTACCCAAAGTGATGTCCAGTTCTGGGGTTTACAGGGGTTCTTGTATACCACTATCGCAGTGAGCCTTTGAGAAAAATCACTCCTGACGGAAGTCCTTGAGATTACATCTATTGCATTCTACAAAATTACACAATTCCAAACAGCGAAGTTTCTTTTTAATTTTTGGAATTAAAACAGGATTAGAAATTGCTCTAATAATATCGAACTTCACAAGGTACAACCCCATTCTTTGGTTATTATCAACAGGGGGGTAATATTTTATTTCTTCTGCGTTAAATACTTTTTTTGAAAATTCTAGAATTGGATATCCGGTAATAAAAATATAGACATAATCTTTAAACTTACATTGTCTTAGCAAATAATAGCAAATAGCTTTAACAACTAACTCAAAGAAATGCTCTGAATTCATAGCATGGCCCAACATGACCAAACAACTGCGCTTTAGTTCGTTTTCTGGAATAGGAATAAAAGATGGAAGATTATCTAACTTCTCTAAGTTTAAGATGCCAGCCCAATGTCCAACTATGTCACCTTGACTGTTTTTTAATAGGATTCCCTTGTATTTAACCTCATTTTTTAACGCGTACAATTCGTCAATAAAGCCACGTAGCGCAGACACATTGTCATAGAAGTCATGAAATAATTCGATATGTTCATAGTATGTGTGAGATTTAATTTCACTGGTCACTTTGTCTGGCATACGATTATAAGACATAGCGGTTAACGAGAAATCAAACGCTTTTATAAGGTTCGTCAAGACTGCCGAGTAACGAGACGGGCTCTTTTGTTCATTTTCGTCAATGGTAACGATGATGTCCGCAAGATCCTGTTCAAGAGACTTAGCAATAAGAAACTGCTTGTACAATGGAGGGACGACTTTTCCTGTTAGCCACCGACTTAATGTAATTGAGTCTAAGCCTTTAAAGTCATCGTAATATGATTGTTGTAATATCGCGATCAACTCTTTTCTAGAAATTTCTCGCTCCTCTAACCAAGAAGCAAGTTCCCTTTCGAAATTGTAACTCATAATCTCACCACTAAAACTGTATTTTTATTTATTAGCGAATAATATTAACCAGTATCTTTGCCAATAACAAGCCAGCCATACAGTCATTCATGTTTTTCTTTCGATATTTAACCATGACTGACTAAGATTAATAGATTTTAGTCATGAGTAGATCATACACTAAGATAATAAGGCGTCAGGTTAGCAGCTCCGTCGATACTAAAAAAACGATGCTAACACAGTTGATTTTTGTTAAAGATATTATCCCATATTTACTAGTGGGTATTATAAGATAAAATACGAAACAACTATTAATATATAACATAATTATTGAAATCACTCTAAACAATGTTGTCGAGAACGATTTCCCATTTAATGTTCACTAATCAATACGTTTAAACAAATTAACGGTTCGCTTTTGATCCATATACGCAACTAACAACCGGACCCAACAAGTGTTCAGCACTGTCGCAAGGACAATCAAAGTCACGCCTATAATTTGTCTGTGGCTCATTTGGTCATCGAAAAACGCCCATTGCCATAGTGCAGTAAACAGGAGATTGGTGAATATCAGCGGTGCGAGCTGCGAACCACTACTAGCCAATTGATACGCTTTCGAACGAAATACCTGTGTATTGATGATCAAAAGAGACATCAAAAAGACAAGCACTGTATTCGGTGTTTCAAATTCGTGTAATGAAAGCGAGTGCAATAAAACATTTGCATCATTGAAGAGCACCAGCGGTAATATCAGTAAAGCAGCGCAACCGAACGTCCAGAAGTTGATTTCTAGTGGCGACATTCCGCTCTTACTAGCTTTATAAAGTGTCAGCTGCGAACCCGAGTTAAACAAACCACCCGCCAAGCCCAATAACAGGTCGACTCGCCATGTAAACTCACCATCAGAGCCTGCCAACAGAATGACACCAGTAAATGCCATAACAAGTGCCATTATGGTCGATATTCGTATCTGACCGCGCATAAATAGCTTCTCGACGATTGGCATAAACAGTGGTCCAGTAGCGAAAAGGACCACGCCTTCAACAAGAGTGAGCGTTTGTAACGAGGCAATAAAACAAAGCTGACACAGCCCAATACAAAAAGCTCGAAGTAAAATGGGTTTAAACGTACTGGCTGTCGGTAGCCTCAGTCTTTTGAACCTTAGCATCACTAACAGAATGAGCGCTGGAGTAAAGAAGCGTAAAAAACTGAACATGGTGACCGAAAAATCATTGCTAAGCTGCTTTGCTAACAAACCAGTAACAGATAAGCTTAATGTAGACATCAACATGAAGACGATGGGTTTGTTTTCTACGTTCATTGGATACTCCTTAATTCATGGAGTATTTTAGGCAAAGGCATTAATCATAAATAGCGAGTTATTTTAAACGCTAATGTAAGAAAAACTTACAGATTGAGAGTTAACCTACCACTAACTACAAAGGTAATAGGAGTGAAGACACTATGCGCAAATTAGTCCCATTGAAGTCGATCTATGCCTTTGTTGCTGTAGCAGAGACTGGCAGCATGACAGAGGCGGCTCAACTGCTCTCTGTTAGCCATTCCGCTGTTAGCCAAGCCATTAAATCTCTAGAAAACCAAGTCAACAAACCTTTATTTGATCGTGTTGGTCGCCAAGTTCGCCTCAATAATGAAGGCAAAAAATACTACCGAAAAGTAGCTCCGGCACTTGAACAAATCGTTGATGCCACCGAAGCCTTAATCCACGACCAAAATTCCAAACGGATAACACTTAATATGGTCAACTCACTTGCGTTGCACTGGTGGATCCCACGCATGTCGAGCTTGCAAGATTTCGCTCCTCAGTTAGATGTCCGCCTATCCAATCTGATTGGGCAGTTCCGTTTAGAGCAGGAAGGCATTGACGCCGCAGTGGTGCATGGCAGCCCTCAAGAGTGGCAAGATTACTATTGTGAAAAGTTGAGCGAAGATGAGTTAGTGTTGGTGTGCAGCCCCGAGTTACTAGCGCAACCTGATAATCGAGACATTCAACAACTGCTATCAACTTACCCCATTATTGAAGTCACTAACGATCGCAGAAAGCACGACTGGCAAGTTTGGGAAGAAGAGACAGGATTACTGCGGCCTACCAACAAAAAACCAATGACCTTCAATATGTCGATTCAAGCTGTGCAAGCCACAACACGACGGCTGGGCTTATTGGTAACACATCGCTTGTTTGTGAAAGACGACATCAAATATGGACAATTAGTGGAATTGGGTGAGCCTATCACTAACCCCTATCAACAATTTTACTTTGTATGCCCACCCCATAAGCTCAAACAAGAGGCATTTCATTTGTTGAGATCTTGGTTGAGGCAAGAGTTCAGCTAATTCGAGCGCAGCCCGTCGTTTCGTCGTCTATAGGCGTTATGAAATATATTCGTTTCTGTAGTGAATAGATTAATGCCGGAATTGGTATAAAGTAAAAGAAGTACTTTTGAACTCCAAGGATGGCTTTATGAGGTTGTATCATGTCTTAATAAGTGGCGTTTTACTCATTGTGCCAATGACAAGCTCCGCAGAACAAACAGTCAGTGCAAATGACTCGGATTTAAAAACGTTTATTATTGGCGGCCAACAAGCCACTGCCAATCAACTTCCTTTCTTTGCTCGCCTGATATTGCACCGTACTGGCTCGAGTCAGTTTGCCAACATCTGTGGTGGTACCATCGTCAATGATAGATACATCATGACCGCCGCACACTGTGTCGAATCCGACGTGTTTACCGATGGTTGGACAATCGATGATCTTCGAGTTTTAGTCAAAAACCCAACCATGAATGATGTGTTTGTTGAAGAATTCAAAGACGTACGCGCTATCACGATTCATCCCGATTACAACGCGAGTAACTTGTGGAGCAATGACATCGCGATATTGGAACTAACCCGCCCTATCACAGACAACGTCCAATCCATCACATTGCCACAGGATTTTGGTGACTACAGTAACCGGTCAGTGTTCCAAATCTTTGGCCTTGGTCAAACCTCTACCAACGATGCGACAGGACCGAATTACCTGCGCTGGGCAGAAATCCAACCTCTTACAGATTCACAATGTTCTTCACTGGTTTCAGGTTTTAACTCTCAAGAAAGTTTGTGTGCGAACGGCTTCCCAAACCAAGCTTACACGGGGATATGTAGTGGTGATTCAGGCGGCCCGTTAACGTATCAAGATGGTAGCGGTAATTATCAACAAATCGGTATCGTCAGTTACGGCTCATCGGTTTGTGAGTCCCCTGCCATTCCAAGCGTGTTTACTGAAGTGCTCAATTACACCCCTTGGATAGAAGCCCAAACCAGTGCTGGGGCGAAGACAAATTACGACGCTGCTTTAGCGGCAAGGGAAGATTATCACAGTCAAGGCGACTCTGGGTTTGACCCAGAAGACACCACAAGCAATGACTTCGGTAATAATGGCAGTGATGGTGGCTCTGTCGGTTTTGGCCTACTGACGCTTGGCAGCTTATTCGTATGGTTACGTCGCCGCCAGCCCTTGTAGCACGTAGCTTCATTCACAGTTACACTTTGTAGAATAAAAACTCTAAAAGTGCGTATATTCCAGTTCATTTGATGCCGATAATCCTGTTATTATCGGCTACCCAACTATTTTCAGATCAAACTAATGAATAATGCCGCATCGAGTCGCCATATGAGTGCGATGCTGTTCCTGACTCTCGGCGTCACGTTGTCCATCTTTGCTGGCTTTGCCCTCTCGCAAATGTTTGTTATCCAGAAAGATGCGTTTCAGCTTATCTCTGTGGTCAGCTCCGTGATGATCGTCAGCTGCTTGCGCTATCAATGGCGTGCATTGCCTGCCATTATTCTGAGTTTATTGGCTTACTATATCGGAACGGGACGTAGTCTAGAACATGCCTCACTCTACGCTCTCACCGTCCCTCTATTGCCTTTTGTTTTTTCGAGTTTGTTCCACTACCTCAATAACCGCTCACTTCATCAACCAGCCGCACAACGGATCAGCTTATTTTTTGTCATCGTAGGCTGCTTGTTCCCGTTCGCAAATACCATAAAAATGATGCTGGTGAATACCTTCGTTGACGGGCGCTTTTTGAGTGCTGACTTTTTGTTTTATGCCACACTTGGCAATTACTTGACCCAATTACTCGTCACCCCAATTTTGTATGTAATGGTCAGCCTTATTACCGATACAGACACTCAATCTTATCTCGCACTCGATAAAAGGCTTAGGGTGTCCAACTCTCGCTGCCGTGAGTATTTAGCTTGGTTGGCAAGCTGCGTCATTTTATTTGTTGCCGCCGCTCTTTCTTCATCCTCATTTATGCTCAACTCGTTAAGCTTCTTTGCGGTTTTACTGGTCGTAATTGGATTAGCCAAACACGGATTAATTCGACCGCTGTTTGTGGGCTCTCCATTCATTCTGTTGGTGATTCATGACGGCATCAGTCACTACAATGCCGACCGAATTTATGCTGACCAGTTTTATGGCCTGCTTGTCATCATTGCGGTATTGACCACGCTCGCGTATTTGTTGGGCGGTTACTCAGTGAAGCTCTTCGAGATGACTCAACGACAAATCCGCTCAGAAAGGATTGACCCGTACACCGGCCTGTCAAACATCGCTCAATTAAAAGAAGACATCAGCCATCAGTCTTATTCATTGCTGATTTATCTCGACCTGACACCAACGCTGTCGATGCTGACGGACTTAGGTCATGAGGGGAAATCACAACTCATCATGCAATTGAGCGAATTTTTATATTCGCGAAATGAAAGCATCAATCGTTGCTATCGTCCGCCTTTTTCCACAGGGTTGCTGAGTTTCACTCACTATTCCGATGTTGCAGAACAAGAACTTCAAGAAGTCGTGGAATATTTAGAAAGCTTCCAGTTTTACTGGCGTGGAACGTCTGTCGCCTTGGTCTCACCAACCGTTTATTGCTCGGTCGTTAACCAAGGGCAAGATATTGAAAAAGTCGTATCAATTCTGTGCGATCAACCACCACAGAGCGACAGCAGCATTCATTGGGTCAACGTGCAATCTTTTGAAATGGACCGCGTCGACAAGTTGAACCACATTCAGCAAGTGTTTAAACGAGAACAGTTCGAACTGTTCTGCCAACCATACATGCGACTTTCAGGCCCTGAAGAGAGTAAACAAAGTTTTGAAGTGCTGCTTCGCCTAAAAGAGCAAGATGGAAAAGTACTGCCACCTTCCGCATTTTTTCCTTTGATCAATCAATTCGGATTGGAAATCAAACTCGATCATTGGGTGATTCTGAATACCTTCCGTATGCTGAGCAATAAAGTCAAAAACTGGGATACGATAGGGCATTGTGCTATTAACCTTACGGCTAAAACACTAAGCGCGGAAAACCTTGCTTCTCGTATCATTGAGAGTTCACACAGCTTCGATATTCCCTTAGATAAGATTTGTTTTGAGATCACCGAATCGTCAGCATTGATCAATGAACAACAAGCTATAGAGACCTTGAATCTTTTACGTAAACTCGGTTGTAAAATCGCAATTGATGACTTTGGCACCGGTTACGCAAGCTTTGCTTACTTGCGTCGTCTACCGCTGGATATCTTGAAGATCGAGGGGGCATTCGTTCGTGAAATCACAGAGAGCGAGACCGATCGTTTGATTGTCAGTTCGATTGCGACTGTCGCTAAAGAGATGCACTTAGAAACCGTCGCTGAATTTGTCGAAACTCCCGCACACAGCCTGATTCTACGAGACTTAGGCATCGACTTCGCACAAGGGTATGGTGTCGCGAAGCCCTTACCTATGAATGCTTATTTGAATACATTGTTTGAAATCGAAGAACAGAGACAACATCTTACAAGGTCGGAAGCGGTCACATTATGACGCTTCACGCTATCAGATTTCGTCTATAAGATTTTGCTCTTTAAGCGAGAGTTAATGATGTCTTCAATCAGCTTTTGCTCTTTCTTCAATTTTTCGTAGTTCTGCTTGTTGCGCCAGCGTTCGAGGACTTTGTCTAACCCTTGAACTCGAGCATGTTTGTATTCAAGATGCTTTTGTACCGAAGCACACTCAGCCTGCATTACCGCTTGTTCTTGCTCATGGTGACGCAACATCTTTTGTAGCATCTGGTCGACACGATTTAAGTTCATCAAGGTGGCACTATTGAGCACTGGCGTTGTCAACGCCGATTGTCCCGCATGAACTTTAAGAGCGGAAAGCTGTTCTAACTGAACGGCAAGATGAGAGTGACGCTGACGCATCACATTTAATTGCTCCCCTACTCTATCCCGTTGCTTTTCTTCCATTTGGCGCAACTTGCCGACGGCTTTTAGTTTTGATTCCATTTGCTACCTCATTGCTGCTCACTTTGGAACATTTGTGCCAATGCGGTCAAACTGGTTGGGTAATCAATAGACTCATTTGCCGACTGCTGTAAGTACGCTCTAAGATGCGGATACATAGAAACCGACTGATCCAGTTCCGGATCTTGTCCTGGTTGATATCCGCCAAGTGGCAAGAGTTCTTTAACTTGAAGGTAATTGGAGTACATTTGACGGAAGTTGTTCGCTATCGTGCTGTGCGCTTCATGGGTACAGGCGTTCATGCAGCGGCTTATCGATGCGTTAATGTCGATCGCTGGATAATGCCCTTGTTCTGCGAGTTGACGTGAAAGCACCACATGCCCATCAAGAATCGCACGTGCAGAATCCACAACAGGATCTTGTTGGTCATCCCCTTCCGCCAATACCGTATAAATCGCCGTCAAACTACCATGTGGATTTTCACTGTTACCTGCACGTTCCAACAGCTGTGGTAACACGCTGAACACTGAAGGCGGATAACCACGTGACGCTGGCGGCTCCCCTAAAGACAGCGCTATCTCACGCTGCGCCATTGCATAACGTGTTAAAGAATCCATCAGTAACAACACGTCTTTACCTTGGTCACGGAAATACTCCGCCACACGGTGACAAAGCAGAGTCGCGCGCAAACGCATCAAAGGGGATTCATCGGCTGGCGCGGCGATAATGACCGCTTTCTGACGGGCCTCTGGTGTTAAGTTACGTTCGATAAACTCTCGAACCTCTCGACCACGTTCGCCAATTAAGCCGACAACAATAACATCAGCTTCGGTGTTTTGAGTGATCATCCCCATCAAGACACTTTTACCGACACCACTGCCCGCCATTAAACCAATACGCTGCCCTTTGCCAACGGTTAATAAACCATTAATGGCACGAACACCAACATCCAGCGGAGTATCGACAGGGCGTCGCTTAAGTGGGTTAATCGGTTTTGGTTCAAGTGAAACACGATCTCCCCCTTTAAGCGGCGCGCCATCATCGAAAGGTTCACCTAGACCATTCACTACTCGACCAAGCCATTGTGAGCTGAGTTGAACGGTGCTATCGCCATCCAGCGGGATCACTTTTGCTCCCGCAAACAAACCACCTAGACGACGAATCGGCATCAGGTAAGCAACGGTATGATCAAAGCCGACGACTTGCGCTTCAATCATGTCGCCTTCTGCGGTTTCGACTAAGCAGCGTTGTTCAAGCTTGAATCGACAACCCACGGCTTGCAGCATTAAGCCGTTAACTTTGATTAGTCGCCCTGTCACTCGTGCAACCGGAATCGAATCGAGCGACGCGAGTGCATCACTCAAGCGTTCGTTCAACAACTCGTGGCTGGAAGTACTACTCATGTGCAACATCAACCTGTGGCAATACGGCTTCATCCAGCAAGTGTTGTTTCACGTTATCCATACAAGCTTGTAAGCGAGAATCACAGCTCGCATCGGCTTCTGCATCCTCAGTCACTAACTGACACCCACCAACAGGTAACTCCGCGTTTGCGACAAGCTTCCAAGCGGTTGGTAAGTCAGCATTGATTTGCGTGATTCGCTCTAGGTCTTGTGGATTCAGATGTACAATCACGCTTTCTGCTTTGCCCGGCATAGCGGATAAGGTTTCATCCACCAAAGCCAAAATCTGTTGTGGCATCAGAGTCAGCTCAGCACGAATCACTTGCTGTGCAACCTTCTGTACCAATTCACAGATCATATGGCGTTGCTGTTGTTCTTTCTCGCTTTGCCAACGCGATAATGCTTGGAACAACTCATGAACGGGTTTTGCCGCTTCCACAAAGCCTTGCTTGCCAGATTGCTCTCCAGACACAAATCCTTTTTGAAAGCCTTCTTTTTGGCCATCGAGCAGACCTTGTTGCTTGCCTTGCTCAATACCTTGGCGAATGCCCTCGTCATGCCCTTGCTGCAAACCTTGCTGAAACCCCGCTTCCAGCTGTTGTTGAACGTCGGCTTGAGTATCTTGCCAGCCTTGGTTCTCCATCGCGAAATCGTCTTCGATGTTCACAGGTTGCGCCAAAGGAGGAAAACGATGTAAGCGGTATCCACTTGGTGGTAATCGCATGGTGTTATTTGCTTTTTCTGCCATGGTCTTACTCCACTGTTGGCTCTTCGTAGAGCAGTAGCTGAATTTCACCCGCTTCATCCAACTCGCGCACCATCTGCATAATATCCTGACGCGCGCGCTGTACTCGGCTCAACACGACGGCTCCACGCAGTTCCATATCGTCTTCTAACGCTTTCACCATACGTTGCGGCATAGAACGCTTGATCGCCTGTTGCAGTAGGATATCGGCACCTTTCAATGCCACCGCCCACAGTTCCAATGGGATCTGTTGCACCAACGCATCCATGGTTTCTTCGCGCTGACGGCCCAGCACCATGAAATCAAACATATTCTCTTCGATTTCGTTTACCACATTCTCGTCATGCAACTTAAGCATTTCCATCAAGGACGCGCGGTCGCCTTCAAATCGGTTAATGATGTCAGCAGCTTGTTTCACGCCCGACAGCGGGGTGCTTTGACTTGCAGACACTTTCTCGATACAACGTTCCACCAATTCGTGCAAATCGTTCGCAACCTGATGGTCAATATCTTGCAACTGGGCAATACGGAACACGATTTCATCATGGTAGTCTTGCGGCAGGTGCTTCAAAACAGCCGACGAACTGTCTGCTGGTAAATACGCCAAGAAAATCGCCTGCATTTGCGGATGTTCATTAACAATGAATCGCGCTAATGTCTCGGCCTCTACCCATTGTAAGCGCTGCATGTTGTTACGAATTTCATCGCCATACAGGTTGTTCAGCAAACCTTTTGCCAAATCGTTACCTAAAGCTTTGCGTAAAGTGTTCGACAAGTATTCTTTCGATGCGCCACGAATGCCGCTGTGCTCGCGAAAATCTTCAAAAAAATGCTGAATCACACCGCGAGCAGAATCACTTTTGATGCCATTTAACTTTGCCATCGCACGTGTCACTCGCTGGGTCTCATCACGGCTGAAGTGCTGCAACACTTTTGCTGCGGCATCCTCACCCATGCCCAGCAGCACGAGCGCGGTTTGTTCTACATAACTAAGCGTCTGCTTTGACGTTGACTGAGCTGTGTTCATTGATATTTACCCATTGTTTCAGAATTTCGGCTACACGCTCAGGCTCTTCATTAGCAATAAGCTGTAGGTGTTTCAATTGGATTTCTAATGGAGAGCCGGCTGGCGGTAACATGTCGCTGTTGACGTCCAAACCAGAGGAGACGGCAATCCCTTTCTCGGACAGTCGGCGATTCAATACTTCTTCACGTTCACGCTCTTCACGCGTTTGCAGATTGTCGTATTGCGGCTCTTCCTGTGGTTCAGCAAACTCCAGTTCCTGTGACGGTTTATCAGCTCCAGTTAAGTGCATGATCAAAGGACGAAGCACAAAAAAGATCATCGCTAATCCCAACATCCCGCCAATCACATAACGCAAGGGTTGTTGTACGGTTGGATCTTGCCACCAAGGCAGTGCTGGCGGCGCATCAATCTCGATTGGTGTGAAGTTGAAGCTCATCAAACTCAAACTGTCGCCACGAGTCGCAGAAATGCCGACAGCGTCCATGATCATTGTTGAGATTTGGGACTTGTCCGCTTCGCTCCATGCCACACCATCTGGTGATGCTTGTGAATTCAAGAGGACTGACACACTTAGCTTGTCAATTTGCCCTTGCTGATATTGAGTACGACGAACACTGCTGCCAACCGCATATTGACGATTGATCTCTGAGCGCGCGTTAGTGTTTTGGCTATCGTTCGTTGGCGTTTCACCCGTAACCGGAGGTTGATTGCTTAGTGAGCCAGGGATGCCCAAAGCAATTTGATCAATTGAGTTGTTTTGAATGGTATGTTCATTGCGAACCACTGGCGCATTATCGAGGATCTCTTGCGTCTCTTCGACTTGACTAAAGTCCATATCGGCTGCAACTTGCACGCGGAAGTTACTTGGGCCAACAATCGGCGTTAGCATGTCTGAAGCACGCTGGATGATTTGCTTCTCGACACTCTTTTGGTATTCAAGGTATTTAGCGTTAACTTTACCCGCTTCTGCAGAGGCAACATCTGCACTCAATAGTCGGCCATATTGGTCAATCACCGAAACAAATTCTGCCTTCATTGCCGTCACACTACCCACCACCAAATTGATGATGGCTTCCACTTGTTCTGGCTTGAGATCTTCACCTGGTTTCAGTTCTAACATCACTGATGCAGAAGGGTTTTCTGTACTCTGGCGGACAAACAAGGTTTGACGAGGAATCGCTAAGTGCACACGCGCATTCGCGACTGCATTAAGCGACATGATAGTGCGTACTAACTCACCTTCTAAACCATGACGATAACGCGCCGTTTCCATAAACTGACTGGTGCCAAGAGAGCTGTCTTCTTTTAGCGAATCTAAACCCGTAGGCAATTTCGCTTTAACACCTTTTGATGCCAACAACATGCGGATACGAGCGACTTCACCTTCTGGCACTAATACTTGCCCATTTTGCTCTTGCATGCGGTAGCTGATGCCTTCGCTTTCCAGTACCGACACAATCTCACCGATATCAAAGCGCTCTTGCTGGCTGTAAAGCGGACGGAAACTTTGGGAAGAGCTCCATAACGCAACCACGATAATCGCAGCAACAATCGCGGCTAAAACCGCAGACAACACCAGATTGCGTTGGCTGCTAGACCACAACTGTTTGATTTTATTTGTGACATCATTCATCCCATTATTCGATGAAAGCGTCTGTGTCGTGCCGGAATGCATCGCAGAATTTCCGGCCACTTGAGTGGTAAGTTCTGACATGGATTACACCGGCATCTTCATTATATCTTCAAACGACATCACTACTTTGTTGCGCACTTGCATCAAAGCATTGAAAGAGAGACTCGCCTTCTGACTGGCGACCATTGCTCCTACTAAATCATCACTTTTACCCGTCTCAACGGCTGTCATTTTTTGACTGGCGACCGATTGGTGTTGGTTAACCGTGTCCAAAACGCTGGTCATTGCTTGCGAGAAAGACAATGGTGCATTCAAAGATTGCTGATCCAAAGGGTTAGCACTCACTACAAATTCTGGCGGCTGAACATGCGTTCGCATCGCCTCCATTTTCGACAGCATTAATTGCTCTGCTGAGACCGCATTGGTAGGTTGACTTGCCATCTACATTTCTCCTTTTAGGCAGCCGAGCCAAGCGCCGACTGTAAATCAATACCGTGTTCGCGCATTGCTGCAAGCTTGTAACGTAACGCTCGGGTAGACACACCCAAGGCATTTGCGGTTTTGGTTCGGTTTCCACCAAACTGACGTAATTTATCGAGGATGAACTGGAACTCAGCTTGCTTCTTCGCTTCAACATGACCAAAACTTGAGGTTGGCTCTGTGCAAGGGACTGGCGTCAGCAATTCAATTGGTAGCATCAGATCATGCGCAGTGATGTAATCACCGTGGCGCATGACCAAAGCGCGTTGAATGACGTTTTCGAGTTCACGAATATTACCCGGCCAGTGATATTGGCTTAGGGCAGCAATCGCATCTTGAGAAAGGTGACAGCGACTGCCATCTTGATATTTCCCAATAAAGAATTGGCTGATCGGTAAAATATCTTCTTTGCGTTCACGAAGCGGTGGCCAGTGCAGTGGCAAAACATCTAAGCGGTAGTAGAGATCTTCGCGGAACGTGCCTTTCTGCACTTCTTCACGCAAGTCTTTGTTGGTCGCAGCAATCACTCGAATATCGAGTTGAATGGCTTTGTGGCTACCAACGCGTTCCACTTCACGCTCTTGTAATACACGTAACAACTTCGCCTGTACCGCAGGTGACATCTCACCAATCTCATCTAATAAAATGGTGCCACCGTTGGCTTCTTCAAACTTACCGCTTTGGGAATTGGTCGCCCCCGTAAACGCCCCTTTAACGTGGCCAAACAGCACGGCTTCCAGCATGGATTCCGGAATCGCAGCACAGTTCACCGCAATAAAAGGCCCATCAAGGCGAGAAGATTGCTCATGGACATAACGAGCCAGCACTTCTTTACCCGTTCCCGACTCGCCGGTGATCAATACACTGGCGTTGGTGCAAGCTGCACGATGAGCCAGTTGTAAAACTTGTTTACTGCGCCATGACTCTGCAACAATGTTCGCTAAAGGTTTACCCAGAGCCTCAACACGCTTGAGCAAATTGAGTAACTGATTGGTCTCAAAAGGACGAAGCAAGTAATCGGTCGCACCGGACTTCATAGTCTCTGCGGCCAAAATACCTTGGTCTTGATCTACAATCGCAATCACGACACCCGAATTACGCTGTTTCTGATGACAAGCAACAAACTCGCGTACACACATATCCGGCAAGGTTGAGCTCACCAAGGTGATGCTCGCTCGCTCTTCCAGCAATGCACTTCGCCCAGTACGACTGTGCCTAGCGGTATACCCTGCGCTCCCCAGTACATCCAGTACCGGTTGAGCAAGACGTTCATTTGGCTCAACCAACAAAATATCCGTTTTCGTCATCATTGAACCTTTACCTTCTCTTGTTGGGATTGTTGTTTTACTTCTGAGTTGTTGTTAGCAAACTCGTTTTTGGTAATCACACGCTCGTTATCTCGAACTAAGCGCAACGTCACGCGGCGGTTCTTAGCCTGCCCTGCTTGGGTGTTATTGCTTGCAATTGGGTAGCGAGCTCCGTGCGCACGAACTTCAATCAAGTGAGGAGCAATGCCATTTGCAATGAGCTCATCTGCGACTTGTTGAGCTCGTTGGCGTGAAATCTTCAGATTAATTAATTGAGCACCAACATTGTCGGTATAACCGTCAACTAAGATTTTAGTGACGCGCTCATCAACAACAACATAACTATGCAAAGCAGCTAATGTGTTTTTTTGAGATGAGTTCAGTGCCTGTTGGCCAAACTGAAAAGGAAGAATCAGATCTCGAGCTTGAGAAAACGACAGCTTAGGTAACTGTTCTCGACATTGATTGAAAGACGCTAGTGCATGTTGGATTTGAATGGTTGGCAACGTGACACTATCTATGGCGGAAGGATTGCTTCCACTTAGTGACAGTGTAACCCAATTACCTGATGCCATTTCAAGAATGAGCGAATCTGCACCAGTTAAGAACTCAAATCGGTGAGTAGGCTGCGCAAACGTATGCGATGCCTTTTCCTTTCTATAAAGCTCTTTATGCCACGGAGCACTCTGACTTCCTAACACAGCCTTTTCCCATTTATTGTTGTTATCTTGAACATCAGCAATAAAGAGAACTCGGTTGTTTGGCTCTGCACGGAAATAAAACTTCCCCTGCGGAACAGTTGAATGCACTAAGTTGCATTCAAATTTATCACCCTTATATGACCAAGTGGAAATATCCATAGGTATTGTGACACTCTCACCAGCCAATGTGAAATTAGTTGATGATAATCCAAACAGAAAAATTATTTTTAAAAATATAATTAAGCACCTTCCACCTTGGTATATCTTACATACCTCTGACTTAGATGGTTTAATTAAAAATGCCATTGAATTAGAAGATTCGGCATAGGTAATCATATTAATTCCCTATTCTGAAATATAAAAAATGGTCATTAAACGTTCAAGAAAGCTTAGAGAAATGCTTAAAAAAACGAACTTAATACCATAAAAACAAAGAGTTAAAAAACTCAAGTTCTAAAACTTATTCTACAACCACCGACTGCACTTGGTTGAAATAACAACGAATTAGCTCACTACTTGTTATAATTATTAATAACTGATTTATTAGTTCAAACTACCGTTTTTTAATTTTTATTAAAAGTGCCTATGCTTCGATTCAAATCAACATATGAACTAAAGTCACAATCTTTAAAGTTGAAACTAAAAGAATCTAAAAAAGTCTGTGTATGCTGTGCGCAATTAAGTTAAAACAATTTCGTTTGTTAAGGCACGGTAAAATATAAATGGAAAGTAGAGTTAATGAGCCTATTTCTGACATCAAATTGCTTGATGTAGAACTGCTAGGCAAGCCAATTCATATCATTCGTGAAAAGCTCGAAATTTTAATTTCAGAATCTTGTACTAGCCTGACCAACGAGTTACAAAATTGGCTCAGCTCCAACAAAATTGAGGCGACCTTAACTTCGGTAGAGCTACATCGCTTCTCACCAACCTTGTTGGATAAAGACCAAACATCGAGCTATCTGCATCAAGAGGGTGGCATGGTCTTTATCCACAGTGATGCCCATACCTTAGTCAAACTCGCCGACCGCTTTTATGGCGCAAGCAACGACCGCGCCTCGACCACGTTGACGGCCAGTGATCTTCGCCTTCAAGAACGTATCAGCCGTATCATTACCAACTGGCTTGCCCCCCAAGAGATGTGGCAAACCTGCGAGTACGAAACGCCGCGCGGAATTGGTTTGCATGCGGAGCTTGCGATCACATTCGAAGACTACCAAGGTGCCATTCATCTCAAACTCGATAGCACATTAATCCAAACCTTAATTGAGCAGCTTGAGCTTCATACTGATGCTGATCTCTATCAACCGTTTTGTCGTTCATTGGAAACGACGCCTGTTCGCCTCAATGTCGTACTGAGCAAAAAGACCATGGCGCTCAGTGATGTAGCGGGCTTACAGCCTAACGATATTCTGCCTATCGAGCTGCTCAATACCGTACCAGTCAGCATCGGTAATCAACCTCTTTTCACTGGTCGTGTTGCAGAACAAGACGGTCAGCTTGTATTGATTTTTAACCCAGATAAGGAATCGCAGCGATGAGCGAAGCGCAAGAGAACCAAGCATTCGACGCCGATGAATTAAATTTTGACGACTTTCAGTTAGAGGATTTTGAAACGGAGCAAGCCTTCAAACCGGAGCCTGCCGCTGAGCGCGATTTAAGCTTTTTCAAAAGCATTCCCGTCACTGTGACCTTGGAAGTCGCTAGCAAAGAAATCCCATTGGGGGATTTGATGAAAGCGGGCGAAGGAACCGTGATCGAATTGGATAAACTCAATGGCGAGCCTTTAGATGTAAAAGTAAACGGGTCTCTGATGGGGCAAGCGGAAGTCGTGGTCATTAACGACAAATATGGTCTTCGTCTTATTGATGTACACGACTCAGCGTTGAGCGGTGTTGGACGCTAAATTCCGGTGGGTTGCGTAATGAATTGTCTGAGTGTTTGGCAGCGTCGTTTGCCGTTACTAGTATTGGGGTTGGTTGGCGTGCTGTTGTTTGCCTTCCCAGCCATGGCGGCAGATAACGGCTTGACCATTTTGTCGGTGTCCGATGGGGGCACGCAACAAGAATACAGCGTTAAGCTCCAAATTCTGTTGCTCATGACCGCACTCAGTTTCTTACCAGCCTTTGTTTTGATGGCCACCAGCTTCACGCGAATCATTGTTGTTTTGGCGATCTTACGCCAAGCCTTGGGCCTGCAACAAAGCCCACCGAACCGCGTGCTGGTTGGCATTGCATTGACACTCACTCTGCTCATCATGCGTCCGGTTTGGACTGACATCTACGATAATGCCTTCCAACCTTACGACAACGGTGAAATTACCTTGATACAAGCGTTCTCCGTTGCAGAAAAACCGGTCAGAAACTTCATGCTGGCGCAAACGCATCAAAGTTCTTTAGAGCAGATGCTACGCATTGCCAATGAACCCATCGACCAAAACGTCGAGGATATTTCTTTCGCCGTTGTACTCCCTGCGTTTGTCATCAGTGAACTGAAAACCGCCTTCCAAATTGGCTTCATGCTGTTCATTCCGTTTTTGATCATTGACCTTGTGGTCGCCAGTGTATTGATGGCAATGGGTATGATGATGCTTTCACCTCTGATCATTTCATTGCCATTCAAGTTGGTGATATTTGTTCTTGTCGATGGCTGGGCAATGACGGTTGGCACGCTTTCCGCCAGTTTCGGTTAGCAGGAGGCAATATGACACCTGAGTTAACCGTTACACTGTTTTCTGACGCAGTATGGCTGATCATTTTAATGGTAGCAGTCTTAGTCGTTCCGGGATTGATCGTCGGTCTTGGCATTGCGGTATTTCAAGCCGCAACCCAAATCAACGAACAAACCTTAAGTTTTTTGCCACGTCTACTGGTCACCCTGTTGATGGTGATTTTTGCAGGGCATTGGATGCTACGAAAAATCATGGAGCTGTTTGATTTCTTGTTCCATAACATTCCGGGAATGATCGGCTAATGGCGATCACGTTTGCGGAACTGTCTGTGATTCTCGGTCAACTTTGGTGGCCGTTTTTTCGCATCGGTGCGGTCTTTATTTCCATGCCATTCTTTGGCGATGCGTTGATTCCAGTTTGGGTCCGTAGCTTACTCGCCTTCTCTATCGTGGTGATCACCGCACCACTGATGCCACCCATGCCAGCAGTCGAACTGTTTTCTATGACTTCCTTGTTCCTTGCATTCGAACAAGCGATATGGGGGCTGATGTTTGGCCTTATTCTGCACATGCTATTCAATGTTTTTACCATGCTTGGTCAAATCGTTTCTTTGCAAATGGGATTAGGCATGGCAATGATGAATGACCCGGTCAACGGCCTTTCCGTGGCGATTCTTGGTCGCATGTTCTTAATCTTCTCGACCTTATTATTTCTCGCTCTGGAGGGGCACTTGTTGGTTATCGACATCGTCATACAAAGCTTTGTCGTCTGGCCCGTTGGCTCTGGGTTAACCGCACTCTCGCTGAAAGGCGTGGTCAGTATTTTCGGCTGGATATTCGCTTCTTCACTTGCTTTGGCTCTACCTGCCATTGTATCCATGCTGCTTGCAAACATTAGCTTTGGTGTGATGAATCGCGCCGCGCCTTCATTAAACGTTTACGCTCTGGGCTTCCCTATGACTATGCTGCTAGGTTTGTTCAGCGTCTTGATATCCGTTTCTGGTGTCCCTAGCCGTTACACCGCATTAGTGCATGACACCATTCGCCACTTGAATAACTTTATGTTGGGGGGCGCATGAGCGATCAGTCATCACAAGACAAAACCGAAAAAGCCTCCCCCCAGAAAGTCAAAAAAGCTCGCCAGGAAGGACAAATTCCTCGTGCAAAAGAATTCACCACCGCCGTGATTTTCTTAGCGGTCGCATTGTACTTTTACTCTCAGCTCAGCAGTATTTGGGAAAGCATGACAGGTATATTCCGTTACAACATGGCCTTAACCCGTGCTGATTTAGACAACCCAAAACAAATGGTAGAGCAACTTGGGCAGAGTTTGGCGGTCATCATTGAAATGCTATTACCCCTCTTCACAGTCATCATTATCGTGACATTTGGCAGCAGCATGATCTTGGGAGGTTGGATGTTCCGACCAGCCAATGTGTTACCAAAGCTCTCCAAACTCAATCCTATTTCGGGCATCAAACGTATTTTCTCAACCCGCTCAGTTGTAGAACTGGTGAAATCGACATTCAAGGTCGCGGTCATCTTTGGCATTCTCTATGGCTACTTAGATAATCACCTCCAGCCTTTACTTGGTATGCAAAATTTGCCGCTTAGCCAAGGCTTTTCAATGGTCATGTCGATACTGTTTGAAGGCTTATTATTGATGGGGTTTGCCTTACTTCTGTTTGGTGTGATTGATATTCCCTACCAACGTTGGGAGCACCTAAAAGAACTGCGCATGACGAAGCAGGAGCTCAAAGAAGAGTTCAAAAATAACGAAGGCCGTCCAGAAGTCAAACAGCGTATTCGCCAGATTCAACAACAGTTCGCGCGACGTAAAATCGACAAGATGGTGCCCACTGCAGATGTGGTCATCACCAACCCAACCCACTACGCCGTCGCATTGAAATACGAACCTTCACTTTCAGACGCCCCATTTGTGGTCGCAAAAGGCGTCGATGAAACGGCCATGCACATCCAACGCATCGCACGCGAGAACAAAGTCGAGATCATCAACTCGCCGCCACTGACTCGTTCGATTTATCACACAACCGCGATTGAGCAAGCCATTCCGAGCCAGCTCTTTATCGCTGTTGCACACATTCTTACGTATGTTTTGCAATTGAAAGCCTTTCGTAAAGGCGACGGACAAGCGCCGACGCCTTTGCCTCATTTTTCAATTCCAAAGCATTTGCAGCACTGATTAACCCGCGTTTACCCAAGGAAACGAAAGTATGCTTAACCGGTTAAAACAACTTCAATCCTCCACCAAAGGCTACATTGGTATTCCAATCGTCTTGTTGATGGTGTTGGCAATGGTCATATTGCCGCTACCGCCACTACTGCTGGATGCGCTGTTTACCTTCAATATTGTCTTAGCGATCTTGGTATTGCTGGTCAGCACCACGGCGAAGCGACCGCTCGACTTTTCGATTTTTCCAACCATTCTTTTGGTCGCCACGCTACTTCGCCTTACGTTAAACGTCGCATCTACCCGTATCGTCTTGTTAGAAGGCCATAACGGCAGCGATGCCGCAGGTAAAGTCATCCAAGCCTTTGGTGAAGTGGTGATCGGCGGAAACTACGTAGTCGGTATGGTGGTGTTCATCATTTTGATGATCATAAACTTTGTCGTGATCACCAAAGGTGGTGAGCGTATTTCCGAAGTATCGGCACGTTTTACCTTGGATGCTCTTCCGGGTAAACAGATGGCCATCGATGCCGATTTAAACGCTGGCTTGATTGACCAAGAAACCGCCCGTCAACGTCGTAAAGAAGTGGCAAACGAAGCCGACTTCCACGGTTCTATGGATGGTGCGTCTAAATTTGTTCGTGGTGATGCGGTCGCAGGTTTGCTGATCTTGTTCATCAACATCATTGGTGGTATCAGCATTGGTGTGTTTGAACACGGTTTACCAGCATCAGAAGCCTTTAAGACTTACGCACTGCTAACCATCGGTGACGGCTTAGTTGCACAGATCCCATCGCTATTACTGGCAACCGCAGCCGCCATTATCGTTACTCGCATTAACGACAGCGATAACGGCATGTCGGAAACCATGCACAAGCAGCTTCTAGCAACACCTGCTACTCTGTTCACCGTTGCGGTAATCATGACCGTGATTGGTTTAGTTCCGGGAATGCCTCACCTCGCCTTCTTCACCTTTGCTGCCGTATTGGCGTTTGCAGGCTGGCGACAAAGCAAACAACCGGTTCAAGACCCACAAATAGAACAAGTCGAAGCCCTTTCTCAAGCGATGCAGGAAGAAGAAGCCGCACTAACTTGGGATGATATTCCACACGTCCATACCCTATCTTTGGCGCTCGGTTACCGTTTGGTGCACTTGGTAAACAAAGAACAAGGCGCCCCTTTGGCACAGCGTATTCGCGGTGTACGCCGAAACCTGTCTGAGCAAGTGGGTTTTCTGCTACCAGAAGTTCGTATCCGCGACAACCTCAGCCTAAAACCAAACCAGTACACCATCGCGCTAAATGGCGAAGTAATTGAGCAAGGCTTGATTGAGCCAGAACGTTTAATGGCGATCGCCGTGGGGGAAACCTACGGTGAAGTCGACGGTATTTTGGGCAGCGACCCTGCCTACCAACTGCCTGCAGTTTGGATTGAACATCAAGATAAAGCCAAAGCACTGAATATGGGTTATCAAGTCGTTGACGATGGTACTGTCATCGCCACGCACATCAGCAAAATCATGAAAACCAATTTGGCTGAATTGTTTACCCATGACGATGTTGAAGCTATGACTCAACGACTCACGGCACAAGCTCCTAAATTAGCCGAGGCCTTAGCCGCTGCACTGACCCCAGCACAGCAGCTTAAGGTTTACCGTCAGCTTCTGCTCGATCAAGTGCCTCTAAAGGACATTCGTACCATTGCTAACACCATGTTGGAGTCTTCTGAGAACACTAAAGACCCAATTTTACTTGCGGCAGATGTACGCTGCGCACTAAAACGTACCTTGGTGAACTTGGTCGCAGGACAAAAGAACGAGCTCAATGTCTATGCGCTTTCAGACGAGTTAGAGCAAATGTTGATGACCTCTCTGCAACAAGCACAAGCTGCGGGCACCGTGATGCTAGACAGTTTCCCGATAGAACCGAACATTCTTGGTCAGTTCCAACAAAACTTGCCTTTAATTCGTCAACAACTCAAGCAACAGGGCTTACCACCAATCTTATTAGTGATGCCTCAGTTACGCCCATTGTTGGCTCGTTATGCTCGTACCTTTACTCAAGGACTCGCGGTATTGTCCTACAATGAAATCCCAGAAAATAAACAGATCAACGTGGTAGGAAATCTTGGTTAATCTCATATCAACGAAAGCGATGTACGATTATTTATGTGGCCTTGCGCTGCAACACATTGTCACGGACGACGACCAACTGGTGTTTGATGCACTCAAGCACAACGACATTCAACACGTCTGTCAGGCCATCCGTGAAACTAAAACTGGCGAGGTGGAATACCAACACCTCACGTTGCGCTTTGGCCTACGCGGCGAGCAGAGTGTCTATCAGTTTCAGTTATCAGAGCAAATGCAATATTGCTTAGATCTGTACAGCTTTTACTTAGCTCTAAGACAGACTCAATTCCAACTCGAAACCTTTCATCCTGATTTAATCAGCAATGTGGTGGTTCCCATCCGCATTGATGCCCTGCTCTGGCAGCCTGGTGCGCACTTCTTGAATCAGATGATTCAGTTCCATAATGCGGCCTTTCAACATGTTATCCCTTCCCTTCAAGCCGATGAGACCCTATGTCTGCACGATAGAGTGACTCCTTTGGTAGAACAATTGAAAGAGAACGCCTTTGCCTTATGGTTTGAAGTCTCGACACATCAAACACACTTCGAGCGCATCACCGAATTTGCCCCTGATATGATCAAACTGTCCGTGACGATGGAAAACAAACAAGAGCAACATGCATTTCTACCCATTGCGCGATTTTTAAGGGGTAACCACATTTCTTGGGTTGCCGGGAGAGTCGCAAGTCAAAGTGAACTCAACCGCTATCGATTACTTGGTGCGAGTTATTACTTCGGCTATTTCAGTGATATTCCCACCTCATTGTCGTTTAAATCGTTTGATGATGAATAAGCCACCCAAAAGCAAAAGGGCGAATTCTTGTCTCGGAATTCGCCCTTTTTTCTGTCTAATTAACCTTAAACAGTCAATATTCTGGAATGTAAGTCACTAAAAACCATCAAACTAGCGCTTTTCGATAAAATTTTTAAATTTCCAATTAATCATTAAAACGAATCGACCGCCTCTAGTTAGTGAGCAAGGGAGAATCCCGAAGCCTGAAAGAATAGTGAAAAACTAAGGAGACCAAGATGGCTTTATCTATGCATACTAACTTCGCATCGCTTGTAACTCAGAACACGCTGAACAATACAAGTAACCTACTTAACACGTCTATGGAACGTTTGAGCACGGGTTACCGTATCAATTCAGCAGCAGACGATGCAGCAGGTCTACAAATTGCTACCCGTCTTGAGTCTCAAACTCGCGGCATGAGCGTTGCAATGCGTAACTCGCAAGACGGCATTTCAATGATGCAAACTGCGGAAGGCGCGATGGATGAAATGACAAACATCGTATACCGCATGAACGACCTAGCAACACAGGCTTCGAACGGTTCTGTATCGGCAAACGACCGCACGGCACTAAACGAGGAATACCAGCAGCTAGGTGAAGAGCTCGCGAACATCATGGACTCAACGAGTTTTGGTGGTAACAAGCTTCTACAAGATGCTGGTACATTTGGTGCAGCAGCTGTTAACTTCCAAATTGGTACTCAAGCAGGCGAACAACTTGAAGTTGACGTATCAACGCAAGTGCAAGCAATCAACGCTTCAATCGGCACATCTGGTGCACTAGCAGTTGGCGACCTAACATCTGAAGCAAATGCTCAAACTGCAATGACAGCACTGACTGGCGCGACCGGTGATGCAGGTCTTCTAGGTCAAATCGGTACTGCACGTTCAGCATTGGGTGCGAACATCAACCGTCTTGAGCACACAATGACAAACCTAGGCAACATGGTTGAAAATACGTCAGCTGCGAAAGGCCGTATCACTGACGCTGATTTTGCCGTTGAATCTTCAAACATGACGAAGAACCAAATGCTAATGCAAGCAGGCACAACGGTTCTTTCTCAAACAAACCAATTGCCAGGTATGGCAATGTCGCTACTTCGTTAATCAACGATTAAGCTCAGTAGCCCCCAATAAGGCTGTTGATTTAATCCGTCCGAAAGTCAAACCTCCCAGTATTTGGGAGGTTTTTTTGTTCTTAATGATGCCAAACACTTAGCGACGAATATAGATACCGCTAGCATCACGGGTTTGGTTTGCAGTTGGGACACGAAAACCCGCTTTAAGCATGGTGTTATGTAGCACCTTATTAAACAGCTCCAATTCAGCCGATTCAACACCAC
Organism: Vibrio sp. 10N.222.52.B12; assembly: GCF_002875385.1. Taxonomy (NCBI): domain Bacteria; kingdom Pseudomonadati; phylum Pseudomonadota; class Gammaproteobacteria; order Vibrionales; family Vibrionaceae; genus Vibrio; species Vibrio sp. 10N.222.52.B12. The sequence goes on from NZ_MDAW01000139.1 coordinate 44,212, forward strand.
GGTCACGTTGGTAGCTTTTTAACTCAGGGAAACGAGAAACCGCTTCAATACGGATGCTTGCCAGCTCCTCGGCATTAATGTTCTGTTTACTGCGCAGTTTGGTTCCAATAAATGCCTCGTAAGCACGTGCACACTTCATCAGTCGTAAAACAAATTCATTCATTACTGTCGTTCTTTTAATTTTTAATTGGGGGAAATAGCCAGACGTAAGCAACCACAAAAATTGCAGGGGCATAAGATAACAAAACTTCACCTTCCGACAGGGTCAGAAAAATCCGAATCCTTTAGCAGTAAACACCGAAATCTGCTCACTATGCGTACATCAGCATAGCCAGTCATTTCTCTCCTATTTAATTAAATCATTTGCTTATTCTGGTCGCCTTTTCTCTTTGGGAAACCCCGGGAATTACCAAGGGGAAAGCGGAACCATCAAGGTGGAAAAAGCGCTTCCTCTCAAACAGCAAAAACCACTGCAAGATACTGTTATATATAAAAATAAATAACAGGCACGCATCTTGCGATTGTTCATTTATTACTGGCACAAGACGCCAAATACAGATGAGAGAGGGAGCGACCTCATGAGTTCATTAGATCCAATCACCATGGCAACCCAGTTCGCCACGTTAGATGTTCAGCCATTTCAACAACGCTACCAGTTTCAAGCGGATAAATACCAAGCTCAACTGACAGCACTAGGAAAAGTAGAAAGCGCGCTGCGTGATTTCCGCACAGCCGTCAATGAGATGAACAGCAGCACCAGTAGCATCATCAAGAACACGGCGACGCTCTCTCAAGATGGGTACTTCTCGGCTAACGCCGATGCCAACGCCATGTCGGGCAACTACCAAATTTTCGTTGAGCAAGTCGCGACCTCACATCAGCTCTCTACAGGCATGCCAGCAAATTTGGATGCCACAACAGAAATACCGACCACAGGCACATTGGAATTCACCATTGATGGCGAAACCATGACGTTGGATCTATCAACTGTTGATACCGATGGGGATGGCAAAGCAACCGTGACTGATTTAGTCAGTGCTATCAATAACAATGCTGACAATCCCGGTGTCAACGCCACATTAGTGCGCTCAAACGGTCAAACGCATTTCATGTTGTCGAGCACTGAAACAGGCGTTGCGAACACCATCAATGTAAACGCCTCTGGCACGGGGCAAGCTTGGTTTGAAGATGCCTTTACCAACACAACTGAAATCAGTAAACCACAAGATGCCGTGATTTGGCTCGGCGCGGAAGGCACCGGACTTCAGTTGACTAACGCAAGTAACACCTTTGAAGGCGTGATTGATGGCGTCGACATCACGGTCACGAAAGCACAAACCTCAGGTGAAGCGGCAGTAGGGCTGGGGATTGGCGCTGACAGCGAAGGCACAAAAGAACAACTCAATAAGTTTGTTGAAGCCTACAACTCTCTGGTTTCGACGCTTGATGAATACACTCAAATCGGCGGTGAAGACAAAGCTCGTGGCGTGCTCGCCAGTGACCCAACGCTACGCTCAATTGAAAGCCAGTTAACTAATTTGGTGCGCGGAGAACATGGTGGAATGCGACTGAATGAAATCGGCATCACCCTTGACCGCAGCGGAAAAATGAAAGTGGACCAAGATAAGTTTACCGAAGCACAGAAGAACAACAGTGCTGGATTAGAGGCGATGTTTAATGGCGACGGAGCCTTGTTGGATTCGCTCGATGATATGGCGGAACCTTTCCTAAAATTCTCATCTGGCACCTTTAATTCACGTAAAGACGCCCTGCAAGCCAACTTAGACCGCATCGAGGACAAGCAAACTACGCTAGAGCGTAAATACGAGATGTCGTACAACCGCTACCTCTCCCAATTTACCCAAATGAACACCTTAATGACGCAAATGAACCAAACCATGTCGATGTTTGGTTAAGCCTTTAGGAGAAATAATTATGCTCATGGATTCTGGCTACGACTCATACCAACAAGTCGATCTGGATGCGCAAGCCGCATCCGCCAACCCACACCAACTGGTGGTGATGTTAATTGATGGTCTGCTTGATGAAGTTGAACGTGTTCGAGGCCATCTCGCGGCCAATCGTCTGGCAGAAAAAGGCACAGGCATCAACAAATGCATGAACATCTTAATTGGTTTAAGCAGTGCCCTAGATGAAGAAAATGGCGGCGAAATTGCAGAGAACCTACGCCAACTGTATGACTTCTGCCAAGTTGAGCTGTATTACACCAGCGTACAAAACGACGCAACCCGTTTAGACAATGTCGAGCGAGTAATGGGCAACATTCGAGAAGGATGGGTGAATTTTGGACAGCAAGCATAAAGTGTCGCCAGAGCGATTTCGCCACTTATCAAAACTGATCCAAATCGCCACAAAAACGGCCGATTGGCCAGCACTGAAACGCTACGACCTACAGTTGCGTGAACTGCTGATCAGTCATAAGCCGTATCTTAAAGATCCAAAACTCGCTCCTGAAATTCAGCGGGCAAAAGCGGTGCATGCGTGCGCTTTCACCGCTCTAGAAAAAGCCACCAGCGAATTAAAACAAGAGATGAGCAAGGTGAATGATCAACAAGAACGAGCGATGGCTTATCAGCTCGCGATGACGATGGAGCTCACGCAATGATGGTAACCAATTCAATGCCTGCAAGTGCGCCTTCTCAGTCGTCAGCAGGGAAAATCTCACAAGCGCGTTCAGAGCAAGGCTTTTCGCACCCCAGTTCAACCGCGGTAAACCAACAGCACCAAACCAACGCACCTCTTGTTGTTGCGGGGTTCCGTTTAAATGCGCAAGCCTTACCGACGGAAGTTACCCAGCCAAAAGCTGAAACACCTGAACTCAACGCTGAAGTGACCTCAGCTGAAGCATTGTTGATTGCGGTTCCTGCCACCATGGATCTCGCCACTCAAGCGCAAACCCTAATCCAAGGAATGAGCAAAACCGCGGTTAAGCAAGGCGAAACAAATCAACTTGCGCAAGTATCGGCAGGTAATGCGTCTCAAAGCACAAATGTCGGAAACCAAGTAAACCCAATGCTTAACACCACTGTGCAGGAGAACCAAAGCCCCCCTAAAGCCAGTGCAACGAGCGTATTAAAGGTATCAGCTTCGGACTTGCAAACTCTACTTAATCAACCAGCTCAAGGGCAAGTGCTAGCGGCCAACTCACAAGCGCAAACAGCAACAGCGCCGCATTCGAACCCAACCTCACCACTGGCAGCTACTCAAGCTCAAGGCGCGGAGTGGGCGGCCGTACGTGTTGATACCAACTCTAGTAAATGGGGTGAACAAATGATGCAGGTTTTACACGATCGTGTGACCTTACAAGCGCAGCAAAACTTGCAAGAAGCCAAAATCCGCTTAGACCCACCAGATCTCGGTAAATTGGATTTATTGGTTCGTGTCGAAGGGGATCGTTTGAGCGTGCAAATTAACGCCAACACAGCCGCTACGCGTGAAGCATTAATGCAAGTGTCCGAGCGTTTACGTGCTGAGCTTCAAGAGCAGAACTTTGTTCATGTGGATGTCAATGTCGGTTCGGATCAAGGTCAAGACCGTCATGACCATGAGAGCCCACAAGAAGACACCACTATTTTTGCGGCTCGTGAATCCGGCACTTTTCAATCAAATACAACAACAAACTATTCAGAGCATTGGCTGAACACTCAAGCCTAATTAATCATCGAGGAAAAAGGTTATGACCAAACAACAAATGATCGCCCTGTTTATCGCCATGATCATCACCAGTGCCCTCGTTTCGGCCGCCACGGTGGTTGGCGGTATTTGGTACATAAATAAAAGTTCAGAATCCGCCTCATCGGAATCAGGCGTCAGCGCTTTTTTGGAAGATTCTCCACTCGCGTTCTTAACAGCAGAAGAACCGACCAGCAACGGACCGAGTTTTCACCCATTGGACAAAGTGGTGCTGACTATCAAAGGTAAAAAGCAGACGCACTTTGTGATGCTGGAACTGGCCGTAGAAACGCGTCGTCCAGAGCGCATTAAGAACATCGATAACTACATGCCAATGGTACAAAACTCATTGCTCAAGCTGTTCAGCGATAAAACCTTTGATGAGCTACAGCAGGCGGGGTCTATCGATATTCTGCAAAACGAAGTCAAAGAGACCTTACTCTTAGCGTTTTCGAAAACTGACATCGTGCGTGATATCGATGATGTTCTATTAACCAAATACGTTGTGCAATAACGGAGCACGACTATGTTGGAGATGAACTTACAGGAAAGTTATACCGCGACGGAGGAAGTGAATACGCCGTCTCGCCCAATTGACGAAAACGCACTGCTGCAACGCCATCAAATCATGGTGAAACGCGTCGTAAACCAACTCCGCGTTCATGCTACTTCGCATTGCAGCATTGAAGACATGCAGCAAATTGGCCTAATTGCGCTCGTCGAAGCAGGACGTCGTTATGGGGATGTGGATGACACACACTTCCCCGCTTTTGCCGTTTGTCGGGTTCGTGGCGCTATTTTAGACGAGCTTCGCCGCTTAGATTGGCGCTCACGTAAGACCCGTCAACAAGCACACGAACTAAACGACGTCACACGTGACCTAACCCGTGAACTTGGCAGAATGCCTACCGATGCCGAGATCATTAAAGCACTCGGCACTGATGAGCAAGACTTCTACAACCGCCAAAATGCAGCGCTGGCGGGCGAAATGCAGAGCCTTGATCAATTAATGGAAACAGGGGGAGACAGCCACTTCGGCGGTCAATACGACGGGATGGAACATGAACATATTCGTCGTAGCTTAGATTGCGCACTTAGCAAAATGTCGAAGCGCGACCAGTTGCTACTGACTCTGTTTTATCAACACGAACTCAACCTACATGAAATCGCGCTCGTGCTCGATCTGACGCCACCTCGCATCTGTCAGTTGCACAAACAAGCGCTTAAACAACTCAATCAATTAATGTCCTCTTAGGAGTCAAAGATGCAAAAGTTTTTTGGAGCCATTACCGTCCTGTTGTGTGTCTTTGGTGGATACATGTGGGCAGGAGGTAAACTTGGTGCGATTTGGCAACCGGCCGAGTTTCTGATCATCATCGGAGCCGCAGCTGGCTCTCTGATCATCGGTAACCCGCCTCAAGTGTTAAAAGAAATGCGTCAGCAAGTGCGTGCAACGATTTCTGGCCCGCGTCAGGAATACGAGTACTACATGGAGCTGATGGCACTACTAAATAACCTGCTAGAAACCGCACGCAGTCGTGGTTTTAAATTCCTAGATTCACACATTGAATCACCGGAACAAAGTTCGATCTTCCTCGCGTACCCAAAAGTGAGCAACGATCATCGCCTTATTTCGTTCATTACCGACAATTTACGTTTAATGGCAATGGGACAAATGTCGCCTCATGAATTAGAGGGACTGCTAGAACAAGAAATCGAAGCCATTCAAACCGAGATGTTACTGCCTTCACGCTCAATGCAGCGCACTGCAGAAGCACTTCCCGGATTCGGTATTCTTGCCGCAGTCGGTGGCATCATCATCACCATGCAAGCCATTGATGGTTCCATTGCGCTGATTGGTTATCACGTTGCCGCTGCCCTCGTTGGTACGTTCATTGGTATTTTTGGTTGTTACTGTTGTTTAGATCCACTCAGTAATGCCATGGCTCAGCGAGTCAGACGAAACATGACGGCTTTTGAATGCGTACGCGCCACCTTGGTTGCTTACGTCGCGAAGAAGCCAACATTACTCGCCATCGACGCTGGCCGTAAACACATTCAGTTAGACATCAAACCAACTTTCAACCAAATGGAGAAGTGGCTAGCTGAACAGGAGGGATAATGCAAAAACAAGAACATGTGGTGTTCAAACGCGCAAAAGCACATAACCATGATGAGTTTCATGGTGGCGCGTGGAAAGTCGCGTTTGCCGACTTCATGATCGCGTTGATGGCGCTGTTTCTTGTCCTTTGGGTCATGCAAGTGGTCGACAAGGAAGAGCGCAAAGCCATTGTCGCGCACCTTCATAGTTCGAGCGTTTTTGATAAGAGCTACGGTAACCCTTTCGATACCTCACAAAGTATCTCTCCTATCGACTTGGCACAGGACTCTTCTGTGCCAAGCAAACACAACTCAAACCACGTCGTCAGTTCCTTCTTCCAAGGTGATGGCGATGGCCCAGAGATTGACTCGCTGATCCCAGGCAATTTCGACACTCAAGAGCAACTTGCTCTACTGGCTAAAGTAATTGATGAAGTCGTAGGTCAAATCAGCGCGCAAGGTAACGTGAATGTCACCATTACACCGCAAGGGTTGCGTATTGTGCTGCAAGATGATTACAAACAGCATATGTTCAGCCGAGGTGGCGCCGAGTTGACGCCTTTCTTTGAAGACTTATTACTTGCTTTAGCTCCAGTGTTTGAGCGCATCAGTAACCCAGTCATCATCAGTGGGCACACCGATTCTACTCCGTTTAAAAAACGCTTTGGAAAGCAATCTAACTGGGCGCTTTCGGCTTCACGAGCGGATGTCGCGAGAAACACCTTAGTCGAGGGTGGCATGCCGGATGAGCGTGTGATGCAAGTGACAGGCATGTCGGATCGCGCATTACTTAATCCTGACGAACCCGATTCGAGTGAAAACCGTCGTATAGAGTTATTTATTCTGACCACGCCAGCCGCGCAAGTGCTTGAGACCTTCTTCGGTAATCAAGAAGACAGTGAACTACAGAAAGCCAAGCAAAAAGCAGAATTTAACCAACCCGTGATCAGACAAGAAGTGATTCGCTATTCGGTGGACTCAGAAACGCCAAAAGCGAAAATTCAAGACCTCTAAAATCAAAAAAGGTCACAACAAATACATGGTGTGACCTTTCATCTCGATTGCTGTTTGCATTGCTAATAATTGTTGCTATCACTGTTTAGTTGAGTTCGATATGCCTGTACGCGCGCCCAATAAAACCCAAAAAGATTCGCTCAAAAAAGCCTTTCTTTGGCTGATCATTTTTGATTATCTGTTGCTGGCATTCTTTCTAACTCAACTGCCAAGCCTTAATCTGAATAGTGGCACCATGATCAGCTTATTATTGGTCGTGTATAACATTTTGCTAGTTTCGCTTTGTTACCAACGCACCAGTAAGCAAGACTCTTACATCATTTATCCCGTGCTCTCTGCAACGCTACTGGCATTCGTATGCTTTTTGTATTTCTTCTTTTTGGTGTGAATCTTGAGATGCTGTCGCATTGAAGCATCAACTTAATGGTACCATTTGTACGTTTTTAACTGAGTGACTATCTAATGGCGCTGCACAGTTGGTGAGCGTTCCAACATCAATACGACTCGTTTTTGAAAAAGCCACAATCACGTCAATACACGCTTCCTCATTTTCTGCTACCGATGGGTTGGCACTGATAAAAGCGCGAATTTTGTCCACATAAACCGGATGATCTAAATAAAGGCTCGCCAGCTTTTTTCTACCGATATAAGTATGTTGGCGCTCCTCGCCAATTGGGGACAGTTTATTCTTATGTTCATGCACTAAGTGGTAATTACAATTGTTGCAGCTTCTCACCTGAGTAAGCGTTAAGGTATTTTCTTCGTCTTTGAATACCTTGATGTCGGTTTGAGTTTGGTTGAGAGCAGCATGACTCTTTGTATCGGCTTTTGAATACTCTAACTGCCCTAACAGGTCGGTATTTTTGCTCACTAAGAAAGCCACATCTACCCCAGAAGCACTGATAAGGTGGCTATCAACGGAAGTGGCACTTGAGCATCCATTTAGAACGACCAATCCAAAGAGAAAAGTAAGTAGTTTTGATTTCATATAGGAATCCTTATTGAATGGAAGAAGTCATTTAAAAAGAATAAAGAAACCAAAGACGGATTAATTGTCATTGCATGCCTACCAGAATCCACCCAAAATAAAAAACCCAGCATTATCGCTGGGTTTGCGTTGATACGGCGACTAACAGTCAACCATTAACATGTTATTTGGTGCTCATTAGTTCTTTCTCTGTCAGGTAAGCTTCGATGATCTTTTCTGCTGACAAATCGATATCTTCCTTGGAAGTATGGCAACTTAGTACAGAAAACAGCATGCTCTTAAGCCCCTTATAACCAGAAGTCGATGGATAAAGAGTTCCCTCTTGTTGCAGTCGATGTACAACACGGGCCGTTAGCTCATTGCGATATTCCTCGCCTCCTTCACCAAACTGTGCTGAAAAACGATTCGACACCACATCGTTGAGGATAGTGATGCCATCCACTGTTGAAAGTTTTTCTGCCATACATTGTGCAAGCGCAGTACAACGGTCAACATGGTCTTCGATCCCCTGCTTACCTAATGACTTAAACGCAGCATAAACAGGCACACCACGAGCTCGACGCGAAGCACCAATCCCAAAGTTGATCGCATTGCGATCTGGCTTATCCATCGCGTCATTAAGGTAGTCACCCATATTGCTGCCGCCCATCGCTTGAGCCAGCAAACCTGCGTTCTTCACGATGACCATTCCCGAGTCATAGGGCATGTTAAACCACTTATGACCATCTGTATCAATTGAATCAACTCTATCGATACCATCCAGTAGATAACGATGTTTGGCACTCGCTGCCGCCCAAAGCCCAATAGCGCCATCAACATGCAACCATGCATTACCATGAGCAGCAACGGCATCAGCAAGTGCGTGGAAAGGATCGAACGCTCCTGAGTCGATACAACCTGCTTGCGCGCAAACTAGGGTTGGCCCCTCAAGTGCAGTAATGGTCTCCATCAGGGAATCTGGAATTATGCGTAGGTTTTCATCCGTTGGAACTTTAACAATGTTTTCCAAACCGATTCCAATCATGGAAAGAGCACGTTTAATCGTTGAATGAATTTGATCGCTCACAACAACATTAATACGCGGCGCACCATACATACCTTGACTTGCCACATCCCAGCCTGCACGTTCTAAAAGTGCATTACGAGCGGTAATAAGGCTTGTATAAATCGCCTCTTGGGCACCAGATGTAAAGCCGATACCCGAATTTGGCGCCAAGCCAAGTAGTTGGGTCATCCATTCTGCGGCGGTCTCTTCAACCACTGACAAAGCTGGACTAGTAACATAATACGGTACATTTTGGTCCCATGCGCTCACCAGCCAATCTGCCGCCAATGAAGCAGGGAAAGAGCTGCCAATGGCATAGCCAAAGAAACGTGGTCCCCCCGTTGCGATCAAGCCTGCATCAACATTTTTAACCATCTCATTGATAACGACTGACGGCTGCGTTGGTGTCAATGGGAGTGGCCCACCAATCGCTTGTCTCAACTCCTGAGAAGTGATGCACTTGTCTACAGGTCGCTCATTTAATGACTCTAAGTAGTCAATGGCGTGTTCAAAGGATTGGGTAAGCGGTGAACGGTATTCATGGAATCGATGTGACATGTTTGCTTCTCTCTTTGGTTTCGATACTCCTAATCTTATGGATTGAGAGAAATATAAATTGTCACCTCGTGCCACCAAACTGAACTATTCCGTCGGCACACTCTCTTTAACCGAAATGTCACTTTATGCGCTAAGACGTAAGAAAAGACGATGCCTTCCGATAAGCAGACGGCGTTATTCCCATTTTTCTTCGAATAAATCGAGTAAAGTTTGCTGTATCGGTATACCCCAATGACGACGCAATGGTTGTGATTGATAGATGTGAATCTTTTAATAAGCGTAAACTTCTTTCCAACAGTAATTCTTCAATGACATCGCTATAGGTGACGCCAGCCATACACAAGCGCCGTTGCAAAGTTCGTTTATTGATCCCCAAAATACGCGACGCGTCGAGAATAGAAAGCCGTCCCACAGAAGTATAAGGCTGAACGGCTAATCGAAAAGAGGGAAGAAAAGACGTTGGTATCTCACTAAGAGGCGCTTTCACAACAGATTGTCTTTTACTGGGCATACAAACCGTTTGGCTTAAGATGCCATCATCGAGCTGAATGCCTGTAGCTGCACGATTAGTATAGAACTGAATATGCTGAAGCTGAGAGCAGTTAAAAAACGGTGCCACCCCTGCGCACTTTAGACTCACATTCAACGTTTTTTGCTTAGAGTTCGAGAGCGCATCAACCAACTCATCCATGAAGATAACACTGAATAACTCAGCATATTGGTACCATGATTCAGCGTCACCATCTTTGTATCGAGCAAACCAAAGATGATTGTGGTAACGCTCAAGACTAATACGAGTGTTATTTGAGAACAGGGGAATCACACGGCAAAACTCTTCGATGCCTTCCGCTACCGTCATTGATGGAGTCAGGGATAACTGTTCTAAAATTTTAGGCACATACAAATCACGACACATCCCCAAGATGGTGTAAATAAAGGTTTCTGGTGAGCAAGATTTCCCAAACGCTAAAATAAGATTTTTAAGCGTGGTTTCAGGTAGAAACTCAACATCAGTAATCTGAATATCTTCTGGCGCCTGTGTTACCTTTATAAGCTGATGCACATCGACATCACTCCGCTTATAGAGCTCCGCTAAATAATGCACCCACTCCGATCTAACCAAAGGGACACCTTCAAATACAACCGTCATCCTCTGCCCTTCACTTTGTCTAAATGTCGAAAGGTAAAAAAACCAAAACCGCTTGTCTTGTCATTTCGCGACAACAAAGGGATTCGCAAACACCATAAATGTGTTTTACGTACCGATGTATTTGAAGAGAGGCTTTACTGAACTCTCAAATGCACCGACGCAGATATCACTAACGTGTCAGAGCTGAGCTTCGCAATTTGGAAAAAGCCACCCTTCTCTGAAAGCTGAGAAGCATTCAGTGAGTCGACGTCCAACTTCTTAAACCAATATGGCGCTAACGTGCATTGTGCCGAGCCCGTTGCAATATCCTCATCAATTCCAATTTTGGGTGCAAAATAGCGCAATACGTAATCGTTAGGGCCTCGTTGAGCGGTAACCATCACCGCATGGAAATCTCGGATTTGTTTTAGGCAAGTAAAATTGGGGTGGTAACGTTTCACTTGCTGTTCTGATTCCAACACCACAACAAGATCGCGAGTAGTAAACACATCAACTGCCTGCACTCCTGATAGCTCCAGATTTAACAAGCTTAAATCCAAACTCGTCGGCACTGGCTTACCTTCCCATGATGGAAGTGCCATTTGATACTGGCAACCATGCTTAACGATAGTAATGTCGCCATAATCACTGTGTAACTTAACAGAACGCTGCTTTAGGCGAGCAATCAAGGCCGCACCAGCCCCCATACTGCCATGGCCACACAGGTTGATCTCGCTGGTCAAAGAAAACCAACGAATGCGCCAACAGTTATCGATATGACTAAGAAATGAGGTGACAGGTTGTGCGACACTTTGTGCAATCGACAACATCTCTGAATCACTTAACCAATGAGACAAAAACACCACGCCACAAGGGTTACCTTGCGCTTGTTCAGAACAGAATACATCGTAAACTTGGGTATCGATAACTCACCTCATATCGCTAGCAGCCAAAAACCATAATGTTCATTATTAACGCATTTTCCAAATTAGAGAAAAACACTATTTTTCATCCATTGATAGGGAAAATATCGTGCAACAAATCATTAAGCAAGTGTACACATATCAATAATTGAATTTAGAAGGCTATTTATCTCTCTTGCTGGTTTCAACATTTCGCTCAGATAACAAATCAAAGGAATGAAAAAAGGAAGCATTACATGCTTCCTTAAAACGTGTTATCTATCGTTAACACTCATCGAATCATTAGATAGAAAATAACCCCAGCAGAGAAACCAAGGATAAATATCAGAGACTTGCTGCGTTTACTTAATGCTTCCTTGCCTTGTTTTTGTGTCGCCATGATGACTCCTTGTCTTTGGCTGAATTAGCGCTTAAACCATTGTCTAAGCGAGTACGTGCTCGCTGATCATTTTGTTAAACGATACGAGGTCAAAAGAGCCCCTGATCTCAAAGCGCACTCGCCCTACTTCACTGAGGAACAATTCAATCTCACAATCCAAATCAAGCGTGCCTGAGGTTTCAATCGAGAACGCATTAATCTTGCTGTATGGCAGAGAGGTGTAGTCCACTTTTGAACCTGTAATCCCTTGCACGTTAGCTGCGATAACGCGTTTGTTGGTGAACACCACTTGGTCACGCACCGTTTTGAAGCCAGCGAAAATGCTCTCTCCGTCAATTAAGAATTTGTGGAAATCGTCGCGCACCTTGGAGATTTCAATTGGCTTAAGTTTGAATATCGATGAGTTTTCGAAATCGATCATGGCGTTACCTTAGAATCTAAATAAATCACTCACCAATTAATAGCAAAGTCTCTATCACGAGCCTATTGATTTTGGTGACTTTTCTAACTCCATCTCGTTTTTGGTCATCACACCACGGTTATTTCCATCCTTGTCGCCATTGTTGTGTGTCTTTCAAATCATGCCAATCTAGCTCGCGCTCTCGCTTGGTCATAACCGCTTCAATCACGCATCTCACGACGTTGCCTTCTTCATCAAACTCCATTTCTGAAATGATGAAGTGCTTCTCTTTGTTTACCGGCTCTGTCGCAGTCCATTTGCTGCGAAGTAACTTTTTAGGGTGAATTCGATTCATAACGCTCTGCCATTCATAAGAAAAAGTTTGCTTTTAATACGTATAAATTAGCAAATGCAATCAAATTCAATGTCGCTATTTTTTCTTCAATATGGTGTTTTTTCTTATTGGTTTGATCTCTTTTTCTGATACTTCCTGTTACTTTGAGTGTTCAAACAAACACAACACAACACATAAAACAACGACAATGAAAAAAACAACACTTTTACTTGCTTCCGTAGCACTGGCACTTTCCGGGGTTGCCCAAGCCGATAAGCTGGAAGACATACAAAAATCAGGCACCTTACGTGTTGGAACAACGGGCGATTACAAACCGTTTTCTTACTATGACGGCGAAAGTTATTCTGGTTATGACATTGATGTCGCCAACCACATTGCGGAGCAACTAGACGTCAAATTGAAGATGGTTCGTACCACATGGAAAGATCTACTCAATGACCTTGATGAAGACAAATACGACATCGCCATGGGTGGTATCACACGTAAAATGCAACGCCAACTGAACGCAGAGCAAACACAAGGCTATATGACATTTGGTAAGTGTTTCTTGGTTGCAAAAGGCAAAGCAGCGCAATTCAATACGCTCGAAAAAGTTAACGACCCTTCGGTTAGAGTCGGCGTCAATATCGGTGGTACAAATGAAGCCTTTGCGGATAAAAACCTGCAACAAGCTCATTTCACCCGCTACGAAAACAACTTAGACGTACCGAAAGCCGTCGCGGCGGGCAAAGTTGATGTCATGGTGACAGAAACTCCGGAAGGGTTATTCTACCAAGTCACGGACGAGCGTTTAGAAGCGGTTCGCTGCGAAGACCCGTTCACCAAAGGTCAGTTTGGCTACTTGATCCCTAAAGGCGAACAGCGCTTACTGAATACGGTGAACTTCATCATGGATGACATAAAACTGAAAGGCATCGACGAGCAGTTTATGCACCATAACTCGCTGAAGTAATTAACAGTCCATATCAAAACCGTTCAATTTTGAGCGGTTTTTGTTGCGTCTTAAGATGCTTCACGCCATATTGTAATGCTGCGCTAATTTTACCGCACTAACCATTCTGCTGATGGTTCTAATATCAACCATGATTAATAGGTAAAATATGAAATTCTCAAGCACGCTTCCTCAAACTCATGAACAGCTTCTAACTAAAATTCTTGCGGTATTCACTGCTGACTCACGCATTCTTGGTATTGGTGCAAGTGGCTCTTACGCCTCTGACTCCATGGACAAATACAGTGATTTGGATTTGGTCATCGCCATCAATCCTGAAGATTTTGATTCGGTAATGGCAGAACGCTTTGCGCTTATCGACCAAGTAGAAGGTCAAGTCGCTGCTTTCACTGGTGAACACGTGGGAGAACCAAGATTGGTGATCGCAATCTACGCGCCAGATGCGATTCATGTCGATTTCAAATTTGTCTCTTTGCCGGATGCAGCCACTCGGGTTGATGACACCAAAGTGCTTTGGGAACGCGACGGACAGCTATCGCAAGTCTTCGAGACTGCGACGCCTCACTACCCTCAACCGGATCCACAGTGGATTGAAGACCGCTTTTGGATTTGGGTTCATTACGGCGCAACCAAAATTGCTCGTGGGGAATACTTTGAGGCTGCGGAATTTTTATCGTTCCTACGCTCTGTTGCGATATCCCCATTAGCCCTGAAACAACAAGGGTTGACTCCTTCTGGCGTGAGAAAAATAGAATCACGCATGCCTGCGTTTGCGGCGGAGCTAAAACAAACCGTCGCCATGCCAGAACGAGAAGCGCTAGTTCCTGCATTTGAAAAGATCGTAGAGCTGTATTTGTCGCTGCGAAAGAACGAGCAAATCAGTATTAAACCGGAAGCCCAACAGCTTTGTATGGATTACTTCCAGCAAGAGCTAAAAACGAGTAGATCTGGCACAGCGTAGAAACAACGACGTGTAGAAACAACAAAGGGGATATCACTATCCCCTTTTTCATCGGTTTGATTCGCTGAGAGCGATTACATCACGCACTCTTTTGCTGCTTGTGCTTTCTCGATGCCTTCTTCAATCAGAGATTTGGTTTCTTCGCTGCCGATAGATGACATCACTTTGTCCATCACCTTATCCACTGTCGATTCAGAAGACGCTTCCACCAAACAAGCGTACGCATTGGCAATGTGTTCTTTCGCTTCAATAAGTGCTTCAGGGTCACTGAAATCCACATTCATTGCTTCTTCAACCGATGCCGCAAGCTCTTCTGCAGATTCCGCAGCATCACCAAATTGGTCCAGGTTAAACGCTTCTTCTACTGAATCCATCTGCTCTTGAACCGTATCAATCGCTTTGTTTGCAGCTTCTTGTGCTTGGTCAATGGCTTTGCTTGCGTCATCACAGCCGACAAGTGCCATTGCTAAAACCATTGTTGAGATTGTCTTTTTCATATTTGTTCTTCTAACAAGTAAATCGCTAATCATCACAATACGTGATTAGCCGATAGATTTTAATTCAAGAGTTGTAAGAAGAGGAAACAGAAACGTTTGAAAGCCCCAAAAACAAAGCCGCTACGAATGAGCGGCTTTTGTATTTGCTTTAACGTTTACTCAGGTGTTTAAGTAAACATTAAACCTGTCAGGCAATTCTTCCGTGGCTGATTGCCATCATTTCATCGTAGGTACGTTGCAATGCATCAAACGTCCATTCGAAGTAGACGCGACGTTCCATCAGAGGAGCAATTTGGTCTGCATCAAATGATTCTATCGTCAGATCAGAATACTCGACTTGCAGGCTGTTGCCGTCCGTACCCCAATCTTCGTACTCACGATTACCAATGAGATCGTAAAGGTTATTACTTAAGAAGCTGTATACCACTAAGAATGATTTTACTGCGTCTTCCGAAAAGTTAAGCATGCTCGCGACTTGCGCGACGTCATACGACTTTTCTTTATCACCTTGGTCAATATCAAGCCTCACCAATTGAGTTTCCCACGCTGCCAATTCACCGTAGGAATCCAAGACGTATTGGTTCAGAGCTTCGAACACATGAAAAAAATCCTGGATCATTGAGATGTATTTATCAGACATAACGTCCCTTATTGAATTTGGTGAACGGACGATCTTCGCCGCCGTGTTATTGCTCACCCTAGCCAGTGGTTGTTAAAAGTTAGACTACAAGTTGCAACACCACATACTGTACTTGTAATTTTGTTGTCATTTTTGAGTGATCAGTCAATTAATAGCGTTGGCTCGTCGATGCCCATGTAGTCACACAGTTCACGTTTAATTCGGTGAAAGTCTTGTACCGAGACAAAGCAATCGGCGTATTCTGTTTTACCATCAATGCCGATATTAACATGAGCAAACGACTCGACCGTCGACGTAATTTTGATGGAATCATGGCTGAGTTCGAACGTAACAACTTGGTCCATATTCAGGTAACGACCAGATTCGATTTTTAGTGCTTTCGCCATAATGGGGTCCTAAGGTAACAGTGCAGATCTGGAAATAGGCAGCATCCCGATGCTCAAATAGAAAGGCTTGCTAATTTGATGGTGATTCTGCCCCATAATTGAAGTGAGCCTATCACAAGCCCCTGCCTTCAAAATTAGAGTTTGACCGCACTTTCCTTTGGATTTACTTACAGATGAAACAGTTACTCAAAATCTGACCGCAAATTCACATACAAAAGAAAAACGGAGCGTATTTCACAGTTTCATGGAACAAAAAGGCCACTGTGATAGCGCAATGTAGTTCACTTAA
>NZ_MDAW01000140.1:0-17581 GCF_002875385.1 Vibrio sp. 10N.222.52.B12
AAATGAAGCCACACCATGGATGGCGAAAACTTGGGCCCAATACCGAATCTGTCTTGAAGAAATTGAGTATTGTTTTTCTAAATAGCGAGATGATGCGCCATTTAAGTATTGTTCAGCAATGACACATTTGAGCTCACGGCTATATTTGGACATAAAAAGACCCCCAATAATTGGGGTCCAACTATTGGGGGTCAGTTCACAAGCGGGGCTCTTTTGTATCAGTTTAACTACTTCACACAAATCACATTCAGCAACGAGGTGCCTGTTAACTGATTGGGCTCTCGGTCAGCAAATAACCCCTTCTTATCTTTACCCCAGTACGGCAATTGTAATGGCCAATTATTTTTTTCCATCACACCAGAGCCACGCAACGTTTTAAACTCAGGCGCGCTCGCCAAGTTCATTCCCAATTGCTGACACACTTGCTTCGAACTCGCGTAATTTAAGCGATTCCACGGTTTGCCATGTTCCATGTAGAACTGGTTGTTATTCTCGACCAAGTACGGCACCACAAACGTCTTACCTTGTAAGATAGTTTTCAAACGAACCTGAACGTTCTTACTGCTGATCGCAGGTTGAGCAGGCTTAGTCATTTTGGCAGGCTTTGCGGCAACTTGGGTCACCGAAGTTTGCTTAACAGTTTGTTTTGTGGGTGCCTCTTTGGCCTGAAATGCCCCCGTATCAGGTCGAGAGGCGGCCACTGGCTCGACTGGTTTTGGTTTCGAAACTGGCTTGGGCATTGGCTTAGTTTGCTTCACTGGCTCTGATGTACCTTTGCCAACCACACGAATAAAGGCTTCTTTGTATGTCGACAAGGTTTTGACTCGCTGTAAGTCCTGCGAGGCTTTGGCAAATTCAGTATAAGGACCAATAAGACATCGGTAGCCTTTTTGCTCCGGCTTCATCCAAACATCAGTGGTGATTTTGCCGTAGATCGGCTTGGCTTTGGCTAAAGACATCGGTTTTGGCAACAAACCACATTGAATCCAGAAGAAATCATTGCCTCCCTGCGGCACTTTCTTTCCCCATACCCCTTTTCCGATCGGACAAGATTGCTCAAGTACTGGCAGTTCTTTGTTACTCGCTTGAGAAGCTTGGCAAAGAAAACCTTCCGCGAATACCGGGGGCGAAAACTGGGCGCACGCCACCAGTAACCCAAGGCTCAGCCCGGATTGGACGATACGAGAGGAGTAGTGTGCCTTCTTCATTTCCATACGCTTCACTCTAAACAGTAGGTGATGAAATTATCGCGACAAAGCGTCAATAAAACATGCATAAGAACAGATAAGCAAAAAAAGAGCCGGAATTGCATCCGGCTCTCAGTTTAGAAAGAAATTTATTAAATTGGCAACCTACGCAGCCTAATTTATTTGTTGATTAACCTTTGTAGATTTTCGGGTTAAACACATCACGTAGCCAGTCGCCAAGTAGGTTAATCACCAATACCAGAGTCACGAGTACGATACCTGGGAAGGCGGTAATCCACCACGCACCAGAGAAGATGTAGTTAAAGCCGATGCTGATCAGCGCACCTAATGATGGTTGGTCTACCGGAAGACCTAAGCCTAGGAATGACAGTGCCGCTTCCGACATGATTGCGTTCGCTACCTGTACTGTCGAGATAACCAAGATTGGAGATAGACAGTTCGGCAGAATGTGACGGAACATGATGCGAGGCGCTTTAAAGCCCATCACTCGCGCCGCTTCGACGTATTCTTTCTTCTTCTCTGCCAATACCGAAGCACGAATAGTACGCGCGTATTGCGGCCATTCTGCCACGCCGATGATCACCACCAGCATGACCACCGCGTATTGGCTGTAAAAATCACTGCCAAAGCTGGCTTTAAAGATTGCCGAGACGATGATCGCCACCATCATGGTCGAGAATGACAACTGCACATCAGCAAAACGCATCAAGAAGCTATCGATACGACCGCCGAAGTAACCTGCAGACAAGCCAATGATGATGCCCAGTACTAACTGAAGACCAACCGCAAGAAAGCCGATGGTCAAAGACAGGCGAGAGCCGTAAAGAATGGTCGATAAAATATCGCGGCCTTGCTCATCAGTACCTAACACAAAACGTTCATCGCCATCTTCCATCCAAGACGGAGGCAACTCAGAATCCATGATGTCGATAGACGTGAGATCATAAGGGTCAGTCGGTGCCAGTACAGGGGCAGCAATCGCCAACACCAAAAACACCATAAATACGGTGAAGCTGGCCATCGCGACTTTATCGCGCTTAAAGTAGTACAAGAAATCCGAGTTTTTAAAACGTTGCCACGCAGAAGGTACTGCTTCAGGAGCGGCCGTTACATTTGATTGGCTCATGATTAAGCTCCTTTTCCAGTTAGGTTCACTGTTGGGTTGATGATGCCGTACAGCAAATCAACAATGGTATTGGTTACCACGAAAATCAGACCAACAAAGATAACGTAGGCAGTGATCAGCGGTGTATCTACACGGTTGATTGCCTCAAGGAAAAGAAAGCCCGTACCCGGCCACTGGAACACGGTTTCAGTAAGAATGGTGTAAGCCACCATGGTACCAATCTGCACGCCGCCCACCGTCAAAACTGGCAGCATGGTGTTTTTAAGTGCATGTTGATAATAAATTTTGTTTAAGTTCAGGCCTTTTGCTTTGGCGAACTTGATGTATTCCGAGCTCAGCACTTCCAGCATTTCTGAACGAACCAAACGGATGAACAGCGGCAACATGATCGAAGCCAGTGCCACACACGGCAAAATCAAGTGCTTGATGCCATCAATGGTAAAAAAGCCAGATTCCCAACCAAGAATATTAGCCGTTTCACCCCGCCCGTAGGAAGGCAACCAGCCCAACTCAATGGAGAATACATACATCAGCATGATCGCGGTTAAGAACACCGGAATCGAGATACCGACACTACTCATCGCCATGACAAATTTGGTAAAGATGCTCTTCGGATGAATCGCGGAGTACACCCCAAGAGGAATTGAGAGAAGAATGATAATGAGCGTCGCACCAAACACGAGCTCTAGCGTCGCCACCAGCTTATCGAGAATGACCTCAACCGCAGGTCGCTTGAAGAAGTAAGATGTACCTAAATCACCTTGTAGCGCATTGCCCACAAAGCGAGTGTACTTTGTGATAAAGGGATCGTTCAGGCCCAGTTCGTCACGCAGCGCTTGACGCTCCGCTTCTGAAACCGACTGACCTACAAGCTCACGCAGCGGGTCACCCAGGTTATCCTGAATGGCAAACGCCACCAAACTGATCACAAACATCACTATCAGTGCCTGAAACAGGCGCTTGACCAGAAACGAAAACATTCCTTGCCCCTTAACTATCCATAGATCTCTATTCAGAGAGAAAATTCAGTCTGTAAAACCAACTCAGTCCGACTGAAACAAAACTGAGTCGAGTGCTTTAAGTTGAGGAGGGACATCCATCCCTCCTCAAAATCGACTAACCGTGATTATTCAACCACTAGGTCACCGAAGTAAGGCATTACCATTGGGTTAACGATGTCTGCCGCTTTCACGTTAGACTTCGCGCCCCACGCTTCACTTTGCCAGTGTAGCGGTACGAATGCTGCGTCGTTGTATAGTGTTGCTTCTACACCTTTCAGCATTTCTGCACGTTTCGCAGGATCCGTTTCTACGTTCGCAGCTTCAACCACTTTGTCCATTTCTGAGTTTGAGTAGTAACCACAGTTGTACTGACCACGACCAGTATCTTCGTTACGAGTCATAGTTAGGAACTCGTTGAAGTTTGCTGAATCTTCCGTATCTGAGTGCCAACCGATCATCAGCATGTCTGCTGCACACTTGTCGAACTCTGGCCAGTATTGCGCTTTTGGCATGGTCTTCAGATCAACCTTGATGCCGATCTTAGACAGCATTGCCGCTGCCGCTTGCGCTACTTTCGCATCGTTCACGTAACGGTTGTTCGGTGCGATCATCGTCAGCGTTAGGCCATCTTCGTAGCCCGCTTCTTTCATCAGTTCTTTCGCTTTCTTCAGATCGTAGCGAGGAACCAGTTTGTCATCGTGACCTACGTAACCTGCTGGGCTTTGCTGACCAGCTGCCGTTGCGAAGCCTTTCATGATTTTCTTCACGATGCCTTCGTTATTGATTGCGTGAACAATCGCTTGGCGAACGCGAACGTCTTTCAGTGCTTCGTTGCTGTTTTGGTTGAGTTGGAACGTGATGATACGTGTACCAGGTAGTGTTACTAGGTCGATGCCGTCTGCATCTTTCACACGTTTGTGATCGTTTGGCGCTACTGGGTGAATCATGTCAACGCCGCCAGAAAGTAGCGCAGCTACACGAGTTGCGTCTTCTTTGATTGGTACAAGCGTTAGCTTATCAACGTTACCTTTCGACTCTTTGTCCCAGTAATCTTTAAAGCGTTCGAATTCCACTTTTACGCCCTGCTCACGAGAAGTCACAATGAATGGACCCGTGCCAGATACGTTAGTCGATGCAAATGAGTTACCGTGCTTCACTAGCTCAGACTTGTCTTTGCCATCTTCTGTCTTACCAGAGTAGAACTTGCTGTCCATTGGGAAGATGTAAGTCGCCGTTTGCAGCACAAGCGGGTAAGGACCTTTAGTCACTAGATCCACTGTGTAGTCGTCAACCTTCACGATTTTTTCGTACGGGTCGAAGATAGCTTTGAAATCTGGAGAGCTTTGTAGACGTTCGAAAGTCCATACTACGTCGTCAGCCGTCATGCCGTTACCAGAGTGGAACTTAACACCTTGGCGTAGCTTGAAGCGTACCGTTGTATCGTTCACACGTTCCCAGCTTTCTGCTAGACGAGGTTCAAAGTCCATGTCTTTTGTGAAACGAACTAGTGGATCAAATACCATGTGTGACATTTGCAGCGTACCGCCTGATAGCTGCTCATGCGGGTCTAGCGATACTGGGTCAGCTGCGTAGCCAACTTTGATATCTGCTGCCATTGCGTTAAAGCTTAGGCCCGCTGCCATTAGCGCCACTGCTAATTTGCTTTTCATGGTTTTCATTTGCATAACTCCTTCATGCGGGAATTCGAATCCCTTGTTGTGTTTGCGTCTTTGTTATGACTAAGGTTTGTTGACCTTGATGGTCAGCCAAGCGAAAAACTTGGTTTATGCCGTTTTGATTTCTTCTCTCAAACCTGTGAATTCAGGCATCAGAGAAATCAGCTTCTTACTGTATTCATGCTGAGGAGCGGTAAACAGTTGCTCAGTCGGCGCCACTTCCAGTAGCGTACCCATCTGCATCACACCCACTCGGTCACACATCTGACGAATAACAGGTAAGTCGTGACTGATAAACAGCATGGTGAGGTTCAGTTCACTTTGCAGATCTTTCAGCAAGTTCAGAATTTGTGCCTGTACCGATACATCCAATGCTGATGTCGGTTCGTCACAAATCAGTAGTCGAGGACGGGTCGCCAGTGCGCGCGCAATTGAAATACGTTGACGCTGACCACCGGAGAATTCATGAGGGTATTTCACGCCCGCCATTTTGCCCAAACCTACGTGATCAAGCAGGTCATTCACAATCTGACGCGTTTCCGCTTCATTCTTAGTGAGCTTATGGAAACGAATTGGCTCCGCGATGATGTCAAGAATCTTCATTCGCGGGTTCATTGAGGTGTATGGGTTTTGGAAGACCATCTGCATTTGACGACGCAGCGGACGGCGTGCTTTTTCTGATTTCAACGCCGTTAGGTCAATGCCTTCAAAGCTTACTTGGCCTGAGTTTGGTTCATACAAACCTGCAATCACACGTGCGATGGTCGACTTACCTGAGCCAGATTCACCCACCAAACCAAACGTCTCACCTTCGTGCACTTCAAAGCTGACATTGTTCGAGGCCTGCACGTATTCGCGGCGGCTTTCAAACAACGAATCTTTGGTCACGAAGCGTAGATTTACGTTCTTCACATCCAATAGAGGGCCTGTGTATTCGCGTTGGTCTTGGCTTTGGCCTAACCAGTGGTTCTTGATGTCCAGTTCTTGTAGCTCTGTTGCTTCTTCGATGTAGCTCACTAGCGGGAAGCGATCGAGTTTAATGTCAGAACGAGGAACCGCAGAAATCAAGCTGCGTGTGTATGGGTGGTCAGGATCGCCCAATACCTTAGCGGTTGGGCCAAACTCCACCAAATCACCGCGGTACATAACCGCAACACGGTCAGTCACGTTTGAAACCACACCCATGTCGTGCGTCACCAGCATACAACCTACGTTGTTCTTGATACACAGTTCACGGATAAGGTTTAGGATTTGGTCTTGGATTGATACGTCGAGTGCCGTAGTTGGCTCATCTGCGATGATAAGTTCTGGCTCACCAGCCAGTGCGATAGCAATAACCACACGCTGGCGCATACCACCAGAGAATTGGTGTGGGTACTGTTTAAGACGGTTTTCAGGTTGCGGAATGCCAACCTGTTGCATTAAAGAAAGCGCACGTTGATACGCCTCTTCATCCGACACCTTCATGTTGGCGTGGATGGTCTCTTTCAATTGCTGCTCAACCGTAAATAGAGGGTTAAGCGAGGTCATTGGGTCTTGGAAGATAAAGCCAATCTTAGAGCCGCGAACCTTACGCATCGCTTCTGGCGTCAAACCAGAAATTTTCTCTCCATCAAGGTACACGTCACCACTGGCAACACGACCCGGAGGGCTAAGCAAATCAATAACGGCGTTACCAACGGTGGATTTACCCGCACCTGATTCGCCAACAACACCCACAATTTCGCCACGATCGATATGAAAAGAAAGCGACTTCACGGCCGCATGGACACCGTGACGGGATGGATATTCTATACGAAGGTTTTTCACCTCTAATAGTGACATTTCAGACCTCTACTGCCTTGTCTGTGGTATCGAATCGCGCAATAAAAGCGCCATTCATTACCTGAATGAATCCGTTCAAATTCAGAATAATACTCTGAAATCTTAATGCGGAAACAATTTGGCAAAAATCACACAAAAAAGCAACAATTAAAGTATATTCCGCCGAAAAAACATTATTTACACGCACAATGAGCGAATAGAAATGCATTAACAAGTATTTAACCATTTTCATAACACACCATTTTTGTGCGCTACGCACCAATAAAAACAGAAAAATGCTCTAAATTCACGCATAAACTCACTATTGATAGTATCCCTATTATTCACGCACCATCATTAACATTTACCAAACAATATTCCGTTCCTATTGGGACTTTTCGACATAAAATGTTACTAACAAAATAGTCTGCATACATAAAAAGCCAAAATCCCCCTACACACATAGAGGTGAAAACGTGAGCAGTTCTGCAAAACAAATGAAATCTGTCACCTAACCTTGGTTATGCGTCAGTTATGCGATTTTGTGATTAAAGTGATTTTGATGCAGTAGAAAACTCCGTATCAGCAACCTGATTAGCCCTTAAAAAGCACGTGTTGAACTGGTGATTTTGCGCTTTCCACTGTCATTTTGAGTAAGATAAGAGATAATTAAAGCCCAACGTCGAGTAGTGAATGAAGGAGCCCTTGTGCTTAAAGCGATATTTTTTGATATGGACGAGACTTTATGTGGCACATCTCAAGCCGATAAAGTGGCAGGGCAAGAGTTTGCCAACTGGATTGCTCAAACTTACCCTCAGGTCGCTGACTCCACAGCCTTCGTGCAACGCTACTTACAAGGCGTGTATAAGAAGCTAAACCACGAATTCCCTCAGCTTATTGCTCTATTGCCAGATGAAAATGCGTTCCGCTGCGGTTTAATCCAAACCATCTTGGCAGAGCAAGGTATCGAGATCGATGCAGAACAAGCGCAACAGGCACAAAGCTTCTTCGATTCAGCTCGAATGGGTGCTTTTACCTTCTTCCCAGGCGTGAAGGAAATGCTGACTGAGCTACGCCAACACTACAAATTGGTGGTAATCACTAACGGCCCTATCTTCTCCCAACATCCAAAGCTCAAAGCGACACAAATGAGTGAATGGGTGGATCACATCATCGTGGGTGGCGAAGAGCCAGAAGAGAAGCCTGCGGCAAGCATCTTCCACAAAGCACTCAACCTTGTAGATGTAAAACCAGAAGAGGCGATTCATATTGGCGACTCTCTACCAGCAGATATCGCGGGTGCCAACAATATGGGCATTCTGAGTGTGTGGGTTAACGAGACAGGCGCAGCAAACCCGACTGATATCAAGCCAAACTATGAAGTGAAAGAGACGGTTGAACTCAAAGAAATTCTAAAAACGCTCGCTCAATAAAGCGCTCAACTCAAGAAATACAAAGCCCCAGCCTCCGTGCTGGGGTTTCTTTTATCAGCTCAAAAAGCATTTGGATCATGGGTGGTCAAAAGCTCCCAAAGCTGTACATTTTTGGTGGAATTGAAAGCGGCGTGAGAGTTTTTGAGGATGAGAAATGTAAAAAAGCCCCAGTCTTTCGACTGAGGCTTTAAATAGCGGTCGATGAAGAGCCATATTCTAACTTCAGGCGAACCCCACTTGAGTTCAAACCCATTGAAATACTGCCGACTCATCTAGTCCAAGCAATATCACTAGCTCTAAAACGACGAAAGCCTGCTAAGAAGCAGGCTTTCTAATAGTGGTCGGTGAAGAGAGATTCGATCGGACTGGCGCTCCAGCCCACGACCCTCTGGTCCCAACACTCTAAATTTCAAACGTAAAAAAGCCCCAGTCTTTCGACTGAGGCTTTAAATAGTGGTCGGTGAAGAGGGATTCGAACCCCCGACCCTCTGGTCCCAAACCAGATGCGCTACCAAGCTGCGCTATTCACCGAACTGTATTTGCTGATTCTCTCAAATCAGACAGGATACTTCAACTAAGAAGTCACCTTAATTAATGGGGTGGCTAACGAGATTCGAACTCGCGACCACCGGAATCACAATCCAGGGCTCTACCAACTGAGCTATAGCCACCATCAATTTGTGTCGTTTACCGCTCTAGTATAGCCATAAACTAAATGATGGTCGGTGAAGAGGGATTCGAACCCCCGACCCTCTGGTCCCAAACCAGATGCGCTACCAAGCTGCGCTATTCACCGACGAATTTTGTTTCGACTCTTGGGATATTTGAATCAAAACTGGAAACTTCATTAATTAATGAGTTACCGAAATAATGGGGTGGCTAACGAGATTCGAACTCGCGACCACCGGAATCACAATCCAGGGCTCTACCAACTGAGCTATAGCCACCACTATTTTGTGCCGTTAATTTGTATTCCGGAATGGCACGCCCGAAAGGATTCGAACCTTCGACCTTTGGCTCCGGAGGCCAGCGCTCTATCCAACTGAGCTACGGGCGCATGCCCCATCGGCGGAGAGGAATAATACGGATATCACACTATGCCGTCTAGTACTTTTTTTACTTTTTTTCTCGTTTGGTCTCTTTTTCGACAGTTATCTGCCTTTAAAGTGAATTTTTGATGTGATTCACGCCCTGTCATGGATAACTTGTTGTTTATTGCAACAACTTATCGGGATATAATCACCCATTATTTACATTGATTTAACAGTCGCAACCAGATTGTTCAATCACTTTAGACCGTTAGGAACGGTTTTCTGCATAGTATTCAGGCCATGCAGCAAAACCGAATCCAACAGGGCTAAATACTCTAACTATATAAATAGGTAAGTCACTTACCTTTGGAATGTGAAGTGGGTTTAATGGATATGTCTCGACGAATGATTAGCGTTTTGTTCGCTGCCTTAACTTTTTCTACGGCAGCTTTAGCTTCTGACATCAGCCAAACTGAATACGATGCGATCGCAGAACGCATCAAACCTGTCGGTGATGTTTATCTAGCAGGAGCAGAACCAGTAAAAGCAGAACCAACTGGTCCACGTGATGGCGCCGCGGTTTACGGTACTTTCTGTATTGCTTGTCACGCATCTGGCGTAAGTGGCGCACCAAAAACAGGTGATGCTGCGGATTGGGCACCACGTATTGCACAAGGCAAAGACGTGCTAACCAACCATGCGATCCAAGGCTTCAATGCAATGCCAGCAAAAGGTACGTGTATGGACTGTTCTGATGACGAAATCATCGCAGCCATCGACCACATGATTGAAGGTCTGTAATAAAGACACCAACGAAAAAGGCTTGCCACTTGGCAAGCCTTTTTGTTTTTAGCAAATTAGAACAACGCTGTCCTACTTCTTAAACATCGCTCGAATATTAGCGATGTGAGCTTGGCCTTTTGCCATGCGCTCTTCTGCCGATACTGGTTTTTTGTTTACTTCCCATTCAACGTCATCAAATGGCAGTTCATCTAAAAAACGACTTTGTGTCGGTTTGATCAATTCACCAAACTGGCGACGCTCTTTACACATCGTAAAGGTTAATTCTCTTTGAGCACGCGTAATTCCCACGTACATCAATCGACGCTCTTCTTCGACGTTATCTTCATCAATACTGGTTTGGTGCGGTAAAATTCCCTCTTCCGAACCAATCAAATATACATAAGGAAACTCGAGACCTTTCGATGCATGAAGCGTCATCAATTGAACGGCATCACTATCTTCATCATCTTCTCCGCGTTCCATCATGTCTCGCAATGTTAAACGTTGAACGACTTCTTTGATGGTCTTCTCTTCTTGATCGTAGTTGTCACCTTCTAGGTCAGCCACAATCCAAGAGTAAAGGTCAGAAACGTTCTTCATACGCATTTCAGCCGCTTTCGGGCTTGCTGACGTTTCGTATAGCCAATCTTCGTAATGAATATCACGCACAAGCGAACGCACCGCTTCAACCGTATCGCCACGCTCAGCTTGATCGGCAATCGCAACCAACCATTGAGTAAAGCGGCGTAGGTTCTCTAAACCACGACCGGTTAGGTGCTGCTCTAGTCCCATTTCAAAGCTGACTTCAAACAAGCTCTTACCACGCATGTTGGCGTAGCTACCCAGCTTCTCTAAAGTCACGGGACCAATTTCACGGCGCGGCGTATTCACAATACGTAGGAACGCGTTGTCATCATCTGGGTTCACCAACACACGTAGGTAAGCCATGATGTCTTTGATCTCAGCTCGAGCGAAGAAAGATGTGCCGCCAGACAGTTTGTATGGCACACGGTTTTGCATCAGTGACTTTTCAATCAAACGTGATTGGTGGTTACCACGATATAGAATCGCATAATCTTTATATTCGGTGCGGTTTAGGAATTTGTGCGCAATCAATTCACCCGTCACGCGCTCCGCTTCGTGCTCTTCATTTTTCGCCAGCAACACTTTGAGTTTTTCACCGTCAGGAATTTCCGAGAACAGTGATTTCTCATACACGTGTGGGTTATTCGCAATCAAGATGTTAGCTGCGCGCAGAATACGGCTAGTCGAACGATAGTTCTGCTCCAACTTAATCAAACGCAAATTTGGATAGTCTTCACCAAGCAACACCAAGTTTTGCGGCTTAGCGCCACGCCATGAATAGATGGATTGGTCATCGTCGCCTACCACAGTCAAACGACCACGCTCACCGACAATCAACTTCACTAAGTCGTATTGGCTGGTGTTGGTATCTTGATATTCATCCACCAACAAGTAGCGAATGCGATTTTGCCAGCGTTGGCGCACTTCTTCGTTATTGCGCAGAAGTTGCACTGGCAAAGAAATCAGATCGTCGAAGTCGAGCGCGTTGTATGCCTTCATCTGCTTTTGGTACATCTCAAAACAGAACGCGAACAATTGCTGCTGCTCACCTTGATCGAGCGCTTTTGCCTGTTCTGGTGTCAGCATGTCGTTCTTCCAGTTTGAGATACTGCTTAGTAGTTGACGTAATAAATCTTTATCGCCATCTAGCTGCTTTTCTGTCAGCTCTTTCAGTAGTGCAAGTTGGTCTTGATCATCAAAGAGGGAGAAGCCAGCTTTCAAGCCAAGATGCTTGTACTCACGCTTGATGATGGTCAAACCTAAGGTGTGGAAGGTCGAAACAATCAAACCTTTCGATTCTGATTTACCTAACGTCTGACCGACGCGCTCTTTCATCTCGCGCGCCGCTTTGTTGGTAAAGGTAACCGCAGCAATATTGCGTGCCTTGTAGCCACACTGCTGAACCAAATAAGCAATCTTATTGGTAATTACACGAGTTTTACCCGAACCAGCACCAGCCAGCACGAGGCATGGGCCTGATACGTACTTAACGGCTTCATCTTGTCTAGGGTTCAGCTTCATAGAAATTCTCTGCGGGTGGTAATTGTGGCGCCTATGATAAAGGGGTGACCGCGTGAAAGCTACGGAGATTTTCACGTAATTTTTACACAGATAGATGCAACATTTTGTTGCATACGTGGCCAGAGTTTAAGCTATAATGAATGAACGTTCATTCATTGGGTGGTGGCGTTATGTCCAATAACACTGCTGGAGATAAATACGGACAAATCATTGCAGCAGCCGAGCGCTTAATCGCTGAATCAGGTTTTCATGGTCTTTCCATGCACAAACTTGCTACAGAAGCAGGTGTCGCAGCTGGCACGATTTACCGATATTTCTCAGATAAAGAACATCTTTTGGAAGAGGTTCGCCTTACTGTAACTAAACGTATTGCGGACGCCGTTCAAGCGGATGTTCATGACGATATGCCCCTGAAAGAGCGTTACCGCACCATGTGGCTCAATATTTGGCACCTTGCTGGATCAAATTTAGACACCTTAAGTAATCGTGTCCAATATGAATCACTGCCTTGTGGAAATCGTAAAGGGACGAGGGAACTTGAAAGGCAAATGTTTGCCCAAGTAGATCGTCTTTTTAATCAAGGCAAAGCGGAAGGGGTATTCAAACCCCTCGATAACGAAATTCTATCAGGGTTAAGTTTCGAAGCTAGTGTTGCGCTTGCGAGAAAACATGCTTTGGGATTTTATCAGCTGGACGACAATGCGCTGGAAGCAGCCGTTGAAGCCAGTTGGGATGCAATTATTAAACACTAACTTGGAGTTCTTAATAGAATGAAAAAGTGGACTTTCTTTATGTTGCTTATCGCGGTTCTTCTGTTCGGAAGCGTGATAGGTTTCAACTTATTCAAGCAACAGAAAATTGCTGAATACATGGCGAATCGTCCGGAGCCAGAGTTCCCTGTTACCGTTACGGAAGTAAAAGCGGTAGATTGGGTTCCTGTCATCGAAGCGATTGGCTTTATCGAACCTAACCAAGGTGTCACTGTTGCAAACGAAACCAGCGGTGTGATTGATAAGATTTCTTTCGACTCTGGTACTCAAGTGGAAGAAGGCCAACCTCTGGTTCTTCTAGACTCTGATGTTGAGAAAGCAAACCTAAAGAGCTCTCAAGCAAAACTGCCAGCAGCTCAAGCTAAGTACAAACGCTACCAAGGTCTTTATAAGAAAGGATCGATTTCTAAAGAAGCGTACGACGAAGCTGAAGCAAACTACTTCTCACTTAAAGCGGACATCGAGAGCTTGAAAGCGACCATCGACCGCCGTGAAATAAAAGCACCTTTTGCTGGTGTGGTTGGTATTCGTAATGTGTATCTTGGTCAATATCTACAAGCAGGTACTGACATCGTACGTCTCGAAGATACAACAGTAATGCGTTTACGCTTCACTGTGCCTCAAACAGATATCTCACGCATTAAGCTAGACCAAGAAGTGGATATCTTTGTAGACGCTTACCCTGACAAGCCTTTCAAAGGTTCGATCTCTGCGATTGAGCCAGCAGTAAACGTACAAAGTGGTTTGATTCAAGTCCAAGCAGACATTCCAAATAGCGATGGCAAGCTTCGCAGCGGTATGTTCGCACGTGCAAACATCATCCTGCCTAAGCTAGAGAATCAAGTGACTCTGCCACAAACGGCAATCACCTTTACGCTATACGGCGACAACGTGTACATCATTACTGAAGAAGACGGTGAAAAACGCGTTAAGCAACACGTTGTGAAAGTGGGTGAGCGTACTAAAGACATCGCGCATATTCTAGAAGGCGTGAAACCAGGTGACGTAGTGGTAACGTCGGGGCAAGTACGCCTTAGTAACCATGCGAAAGTGACCATCGTTGAAGATTCGGCACTGACACCACCTGCTGAAACACCAATGCTTTAATTGGAGGCATCATGCGCTTTACCGATGTTTTTATTAAACGTCCAGTTTTAGCGGTATCGATCAGTTTTTTGATTGCGTTGCTTGGTTTGCAAGCCGTATTCAAGATGCAGGTTCGTGAATACCCTGAAATGACAAATACGGTGGTTACTGTAACCACCAGTTATTACGGTGCCAGCGCCGACTTAATCCAAGGCTTCATTACTCAGCCTTTGGAACAAGCCGTTGCTCAGGCCGATAATATCGACTACATGACTTCATCCTCGGTACTCGGTACTTCTACCATCACCGTAAACATGAAGTTAAACACTGATCCGAATGCGGCGCTGTCTGACATTCTGGCGAAAACCAACTCGGTTCGTTCGCAGCTTCCAAAAGAAGCGGAAGACCCTACGGTAACCATGTCGACAGGTTCGACAACGGCAGTACTGTATATTGGTTTCACCAGTGATGAGCTGTCTTCAAGCCAGATCACGGACTACCTTGAGCGTGTAATCAACCCGCAGTTATTCACGGTAAACGGTGTATCGAAAGTTGACCTATACGGTGGTATGAAATACGCACTGCGCGTATGGCTAGACCCTGCAAAAATGGGTGCACTTAAGCTGACAGCAACTGACGTAATGACCGTACTAAACGCCAACAACTATCAGTCGGCAACTGGTCAGGCGACAGGTGAATTCGTACTTTACAACGGCAGTGCAGATACTCAGGTATCCAACGTTGCGGAACTAGAAGCACTTGTGGTGAAAACCGGTGAAGGTGATGTAATTCGCCTTGGTGACATTGCGAAAGTGACGCTAGAGAAGAGCCACGATATTTACCGTGCTAGTGCTAATGGTCAAGAAGCCGTGGTTGCAGCGATTAACGCAGCACCAAGTGCCAACCCGATCAATATTGCAGCAGATGTACTGACGTTGTTACCTCAACTAGAGCGTAACTTGCCAAGTAACATTAAGATGAATGTGATGTACGACTCGACTATTGCTATCAACGAATCGATTCACGAAGTTGTGAAAACCATTCTTGAAGCAGCAGTCATCGTACTTATCGTTATCACTTTGTTCCTAGGTTCATTCCGTGCGGTAATCATCCCTATTGTTACTATCCCATTATCATTGATTGGTGTGGCAATGGTGATGCAAGCGATGGGCTTCTCTTGGAACTTGATGACACTACTGGCAATGGTACTCGCCATCGGTCTGGTGGTGGATGACGCGATCGTTGTTCTTGAGAACGTCGATCGACACATCAAGGAAGGGGAATCACCGTTCCGAGCTGCGATCATTGGTACACGAGAAATTGCTGTCCCAGTAATCGCGATGACACTGACGTTAGGTGCGGTATACGCGCCTATCGCTCTGATGGGTGGTATTACAGGCTCACTATTTAAAGAGTTTGCTCTTACCCTTGCGGGTGCTGTATTTGTGTCCGGTATCATCGCGTTGACTCTGTCACCGATGATGTGTTCAAAAATGCTGAAGGCAAACGAAGAGCCAAGCAAGTTTGAGCAAAAAGTTCACCACGTTCTTGATGGCATGACCAACCGCTACGAGAAGATGCTAACTGCAGTCATGGCTCATCGTCCGGTTATCATTGCTTTTGCGATCATCGTGTTCGCGAGTCTACCGATCTTGTTTAAGTTCATTCCGAGTGAACTGGCACCATCGGAAGATAAAGGCGTTGTGGTCTTAATGGGTACAGCCCCATCAAATGCGAACTTGGATTACATCCAAAGCACCATGAACGATGTAAACAAGATTCTGTCTGACCAGCCAGAAGTAGAATACGCTCAGGTGTTTAACGGTGTACCTAACTCGAACCAAGCATTCGGTCTAGCAACACTGAAACCTTGGAGTGAGCGTGAGGCAAGCCAAGCGGACATTACCAAACGTGTGGGTGACTTAGTTTCTCATGTACCAGGTATGTCAGTAACGGCTTTCCAAATGCCAGAACTTCCAGGTGCAGGTTCAGGTCTACCAATTCAGTTCGTTGTGACTACGCCAAACAGCTTCGAAAGCCTGTTTACTATCGCAAGTGATATTCTGACCGATGTATCGAAGAGTCCACTGTTCGTGTATTCGGATCTGGATCTGAACTACGATTCAGCAACGATGAAAATCAGCATCGATAAAGACAAAGCCGGCGCTTACGGCGTGACCATGCAAGACATTGGTGTCACGTTAAGTACCATGATGGCCGATGGTTATGTAAACCGTATCGACCTAAATGGTCGTTCATACGAGGTAATCCCTCAAGTTGAACGTAAGTGGCGTCTAAACCCAGAGTCGATGAAGAATTACTACGTACGTTCAGTTGACGGCAAAGCAGTACCATTGGGTAGTTTGATCACAATTGATGTGGTCGCAGAGCCTCGTGCACTGCCTCACTTCAACCAGCTAAACTCAGCCACTGTTGGTGCTGTACCAGCTCCTGGTGTTGCAATGGGGGATGCGATCAACTGGTTCGAAGACGTGGCACAAAACAAACTGCCGTCAGGCTACAACCATGACTACATGGGTGAAGCGCGTCAGTTCGTAACTGAAGGTAGTGCGTTATACGCAACATTCGGTTTGGCACTAGCAATCATCTTCCTAGTACTGGCGATTCAGTTTGAATCTATCCGCGATCCAATCGTAATCATGGTATCAGTACCACTTGCGGTTTGTGGTGCATTGATAGCTCTGGCGTGGGGTACGGCATCGATGAACATCTACTCACAAGTTGGTTTGATTACCCTGGTTGGTCTGATCACCAAGCACGGTATCTTGATCTGTGAGGTAGCGAAAGAAGAGCAGTTACACAACAAACTGTCTCGTATCGATGCGGTAATGGAAGCAGCAAAAGTTCGTCTTCGTCCAATCCTGATGACGACGGCAGCGATGATTGCAGGTCTTATCCCATTGATGTACGCAACAGGCGCAGGTGCTGAGCAACGCTTCAGTATCGGTATCGTAATCGTTGCTGGTCTGGCGATCGGTACGCTATTTACACTATTCGTACTGCCAGTGATTTACAGCTACCTTGCTGAGAAACACAAGCCACTACCAGTGTTTGTTGAAGACAAAGACTTGGAAAAGCTAGCTCGAGTGGATGAAGCGAAAGCAGCTCACCGCGAATTAGCTGATAACAAGTAAGTATAAAAGCACTAAGAAAAAGGTCACTTCGGTGACCTTTTTTATTGCTGCTCTCTTTTTTACCATCTAAATGGCGACTTTCACGTATCAATTAAATAGAATGTGGGCAAATCAAAAGGAGTTTTAGCCACTATGTTTGACCCAAAGAAATTAGAGCAAATCGCTAAACAAATTCACGAATCAATGCCACAGCCAGTAAAAGAACTAGGCGCGGATGTTGATCAAAAAGTTCGCCAAGTCATCCAAGGTCAGCTAAACAAGCTAGACGTTGTTAGCCGTGAAGAATTCGACGTACAAACTCAAGTTCTGCTGCGCACTCGTCAAAAGCTGACAGAAATGGAAAAGAAATTGGCTGAGCTGGAAGAAAAGCTAGCTGATAAATAAGCGAGAAGCGAGAAGCGAG
>NZ_MDAW01000140.1:17654-21017 GCF_002875385.1 Vibrio sp. 10N.222.52.B12
CGAGAAAATTCTTAAGGGTTGACGTATGTACGTCAACCCTTTTTGTTTTCGGGATTCGGGATTCGCTTCAATTTTGTCTTCTTAACGACAAATTCAGTCAACATATACCTCTACTTCTTTCAATTCTATCCCAACGAACACGTCCGATTTTAACAGCGAAGCACTCCCACGGTTCGAAGGAAACAGTCCGTCTTCATAAAAACAAAAAGGCTTGGTCAACGGCGACCAAGCCTTTTAATTAGATGTTGTGTTGTATGTTGTATTTATTGACCCCAGTCTATCCGGAGTTCTTTACTGACTTAGATAGAAATCAGCCGCCTACTGCGATGTTCTTCATATCCGTCATGTAACCACGTAGCTCTTCACCGATGTACTCTACTGGGTGGTTACGAATCGCTTCGTTTACTGCGATTAGCGTAGCGTTATCGACTTGGTTAGACGACTCGCCTAGACCTTTACCGATTACGTCTGTGCTTACTGATGGCATGAACTTCTCACGTAGTAGCGGTGTTGCTACGTTAGCAAATAGGTAGTTACCGTACTCTGCTGTATCTGAAATTACCACGTTCATTTCGTATAGGCGCTTACGTGCAACTGTGTTTGCTATTAGCGGTAGCTCGTGCAGTGACTCGTAGTATGCAGACTCATCGATGATGCCTGATGCTGTCATTGCTTCGAATGCTAGCTCAACACCAGCACGAACCATAGCTACCAGTAGAATGCCGTTGTCGAAGTACTCTTGTTCAGAGATTTCGATGTCGCCTGCAGGGTAGTTTTCGAAAGCGGTTTCACCCGTCTCTTCACGCCAGCCTAGTAGGTTTGCATCGTCGTTTGCCCAGTCAGCCATCATAGTACTGGAGAATTCACCCGTAATGATGTCGTCCATATGCTTGTTGTATAGTGGACGCATTAGCTCTTTTAGCTCTTCAGAAAGCTCAAATGCTTTTACTTTTGCTGGGTTTGATAGACGGTCCATCATATGAGTGATACCACCAAACTTAAGAGCTTCAGTGATTGTTTCCCAACCGTATTGTAGAAGTTTACCTGCGTAGCTTGGGTCGATACCGTCAGCAATCATCTTCTCGTAAGACACGATAGAACCGGCTTGTAGCATGCCACATAGGATAGTTTGCTCACCCATTAGGTCAGATTTAACTTCCGCTACGAATGAAGACTCTAGACAACCTGCGCGGTGGCCACCTGTACCAGCAGCCCATGCTTTCGCAATGTCCCAGCCTTCGCCTTTAGGGTCATTTTCTGGGTGAACAGCGATTAGTGTAGGAACACCGAAGCCACGCTTGTACTCTTCACGTACTTCTGTACCTGGACACTTAGGCGCAACCATTACAACCGTTAGGTCTTTACGGATTTGCATGCCTTCTTCAACTACGTTGAAACCGTGTGAGTAGCCTAGTGCTGCGCCTTCTTTCATGAGAGGCATTACCGTTTCAACAACGTTAGTGTGCTGCTTGTCTGGCGTTAGGTTGATTACTAGGTCAGCTTGTGGAATTAGCTTTTCGTAACTGTCTACTTCAAAGCCGTTATCTTTTGCGTTTTTGAACGATTGACGTTGCTCGTCGATCGCAGCTTGGCGTAGAGCGTAAGCAACGTCTAAACCAGAATCACGCATATTTAGACCTTGGTTAAGGCCTTGAGCACCACAACCTACGATGACCACCTTCTTACCTTTTAGGTAATCTGCTTCTGATGCGAATTCTTCGCGGTCCATAAAGCGACAACGACCAAGTTGGTCCAATTGCTCACGTAAGTTTAGGGTATTGAAATAGTTAGCCATCTGGGTGTTCCTTAACATTCTTCCATAGAGGTCGGTATTTGTGTTACCGAATGAGTTCATACTAAAACAGACATTCAGTTGCTGAAAGTGATATATTCACAATTACTTATTGCAATAAATGCAACATGGACGTAAAGATTTAATGAACATCAAAAGCCTACAACTATTCATTCATCTATGTGATAGTAAAAGCTTCGCTAAGACAGCGGCAGCAATGCATATCAGCCCTTCCGCACTGAGTCGGCAGATCCAAAAATTAGAAGAAGAAACGCATCAACAGCTGTTCTTGCGTGATAATCGAAGTGTCGAATTGACGGTTCAAGGAAAGAAGTTATTGCCTGTTGCACTAAAGATCTTGGGGGAATGGCAGCAATACCAAAGCTACGTCAAAGGAACGGAAGATGAGCTAAAGGGGGAGATACGTTTATTTTGCTCGGTAACTGCAAGTTACAGTCACCTCCCGGAGCTTATTTCCGATTTCCGCATACAACACCCATTTATTGAATTCAAACTCTCTACTGGCGATCCAGCCCAAGCTATCGATAAGATAATGGCGGATGAGGCTGATATCGCGATCTCGGCAAAGCCAGACCAACTACCCGCTAAAGTGGCTTTTGAACCAATCAGCGAGATACCTCTATCGGTTATTGCTCCGGTTGGAATCAGCAGCTTCGCAGAAGAACTACAAAAAGAAACCCCGGATTGGTCAACGATCCCTTTTATTCTCCCAGAAGCAGGCACAGCAAGAGAAAGAGCGAATGTTTGGTTTAAGCAAATGAAGATCAAACCAAACATCTACGCACAAGTAGCAGGGCATGAGGCCATTGTCAGTATGGTGGCTTTAGGTTGTGGCGTAGGTATCGCACCGGATGTGGTAATCAACAATAGCCCTGTCAGAGAGAAGATAAATCGACTGAAAGTTCTGCCTATCAAACCATTCGAACTCGGTGTTTGCTGTATTAAAAGCCAGCTAGAAAACCCGTTAGTTAAAGCCCTATGGGAAGTCGCAGAAAGTAAGTATATATCCCTTTAGAGATATCTATACAAATTGGAATCCGAAGCCCGTTACGCAAGCAACGGGCTTTTTATTTACAGTAAACCTCGAATGCAAAATATGCACGACTCACATAACAAAGGTATTGCTAGCAAAGTGATGAGAATAAGTAAGTACTTACCCTTAGTTACTTTTAAGATTTAGAAAATGGACACTGACAAGAGAGATAAGATCTTTACCTAACACAACGAGTTCTACAGCAAACACAGAGATCTGAGGATATCAGAAACGACAAAACCTATTCCGAAGGCTGGGTTTCCAAATAAGTAGCGGAACCGTGGGGACGCCTAGTCCGAGCTTACGTTCAATTGGACTTACACACAAGCGAGACTCATGCACCGATAGGTGAATTGAGTTGTTAGATACGAAAAAGCCCCAGCATTTCTGCTGGGGCTTTTGTCTGAATAAGTGGCGGAGCGGACGGGACTCGAACCCGCGACCCCCGGCGTGAC
Source organism: Vibrio sp. 10N.222.52.B12 (assembly GCF_002875385.1). NCBI lineage: Bacteria > Pseudomonadati > Pseudomonadota > Gammaproteobacteria > Vibrionales > Vibrionaceae > Vibrio > Vibrio sp. 10N.222.52.B12. The sequence goes on from NZ_MDAW01000140.1 coordinate 20,956, forward strand.
AGGCCGGTATTCTAACCAACTGAACTACCGCTCCGCACTGGTTAGACATTTAAGTCTAAGTT
>NZ_MDAW01000141.1:0-69210 GCF_002875385.1 Vibrio sp. 10N.222.52.B12
ATGCCTAAAACTTGCCGTATTGGCTAAATATCAATCTAAGTAGGGCTGCTCGGCTCGAAAAGGAATTACGCAACAAAGCCATTCAACACGAGCGGTAGACAGAATTTCAGTCATTCTGATTATCTTCATGATATTGAGTTTTATATTTGGTGTATCAGGTTTAGCGATAAATATTGATACCAACATATTGTTTGACCATATCAGTAAAGAAACAAATTACGCGCCTTTTGCTTTAGCGATGCTACCCGTAGCGTTAACCTCCTTCGGTTACCATCACTCGGTAGCGACTATGCGCGCTTATTACAAATGTGAGTACCACGCCAAGTTGGCGATTCTCGGCGGTACCAGCATCGCATTCACACTCTACGTGCTTTGGCTAGTGAGTATTAATGGCAACTTACCTCGTTCTGAGTTTATTCCCGTAATCGAGCAAGGCGGAAACGTCGAAACACTACTTGCCGCGTTAGATTCCGTCATTGACTCAGATAAGGTGTCCAACGCGATTAACGCCTTTTCAATGGCTGCGATTCTTTCTTCTTTCATCGGTGTGGGACTAGGGCTATTTGATTACCTTGCTGACTTTTTCAAGTTTTCAGATACGCGGCAAGACCGAACCAAAACGTGTCTCGTAACCTTCCTTCCCCCACTCTTCTTATCCCTACTATTCCCATTTGGTTTTGTCCTAGCAATTGGATACGCAGGCGCTGCCGCAACCATATGGACTTGTTTTATCCCGGCTTTACTTGTTTATAAAACTCGTCAACTCGAAGGTGGACAAGAAGGATTTAAAACCCCGTTTGGCAACACAATGATCGTCATGGTGCTTCTGTTTGGTTTGCTTACTGCCACCTTCCACTTCATGTCGATGATGGATCTCCTACCCACCCTTATTAACCAATAAACAGAGATTTTGAAATGGAGTTTAAGATGAAAACTAAGTTACTTATTGTCGCTTCTACGGTTCTACTTTCTAACAATGCTTATTCGGTAACTGTTTATGAAGACGAAGTAAACAAAGTCGATATTGGTGGTGCATTTCTCATGGACTACTTCCAACCTGTTCATTTTCTTGACCACTTCTTTAACACAAGTCGCAGTACATTGAACATTGGTGTAGCACGTACCCTCAATGACAAGTGGTCTACGGACGTTAAGTTCGAATGGGACACAATTCTGAATCCACCATCGAATGAATTTGGAAATAAAAATGGAGATAAATTCCGTAGTCGTTTGGGTTACATATCCGTCAACCACACTGAGTTGGGTAGCTTACGAATTGGTAAGCAATATTCTGCTTATTACGACGTAGCGGGATACATGGATAACCTCATTGTTTTTGATCCGGACGCAACACCACTATTCAGTGATGGAAAAGACGGTGGTTTTTTAGCGACGGCACGCGGTGATAACCTTGTCGTTTATCGTAATAGCTTTGATGCATTGAACCTATCAGCTCAATACGGCTTCAATAACGTGAGCAATCAAATGGGTGGGCTGACTAGGGATAGCAACCTAGCACTCGCGCTAAGCTACGATTTTGACTCTGGTTTGAGCCTTGGAACTACCTATATGCGCAACAAAGTGGAAGGTAGCTCTGGTGGTTTAAATGATGGTGATTCGCAAGAACTAACGACTCTTGCCGCAAAGTACGTAAACCGAGGCTTCCAAATATCCGCAGCCTATACGATCGGGGAAAATGCACACGAAACCGATTTGTTTGGTTACGGATTTGATGGTACAACGCCAACAGGTAAACCCAACCTTTACGCTGATGCAAATGCCTATGACGTATACGTACACTACTACTTCGCAATGGGTATTCGTCCTTACATTTACCTATCTAACGTAGATTTCGATGACTCAACGCTACAGGTAAACGGCAATCGCAATGTCTACTCATTCGGCATCAGCTACCACGCGACACCACAATTCATCATGTCAGGGGAAGTAAGAGCAACAGAAGAAGATGGATTAGGAGCAGGAAAAAGAGACGACACGCTTAGCGGAATGACGATCATTTACGCATTCTAAATAGCGTTCGAGAACCCACCTCTAAAGGTATTGAATATTAGCCTCTACTTTATACTTCAATAACAACAAGTTCAGATAGCATACAAACAAAAACGCCATCGCAAATTACGATGGCGTTTTTATTAGTTCTAAGTGAAATTACTTAATCAAACCCACTTCTCTGTAGTACTTCTCAGCACCTGGATGAAGCGGCGCAGATAGACCATCTTTCACCATTTCTTCTTTCTTCAAGTTGGCGAATGCTGGGTGTAGACGGCGGAAATCATCAAAGTTTTCGAATACCGCTTTCACTACGTTGTAAACCACTTCGTCTGGCACTGCCGTTGAAGAAACAAACGTTGCACCTACACCAAAGGTTTGTACATCGCTTTCTGAACCGCGGTACATACCACCCGGTACGTTTGCGATACGGTAGAAGCTGTTATCAGAAACCAACTTCTCAACTTGTGGGCCAGCTACCGTTACGATGTTACTGTCACACGAGGTAGTCGCCTCTTTAATCGCACCACTTGGGTGACCTACTGTGTAGATCATCGCGTCGATCTTGTTGTCACACAGTGCTTTAGACTGCTCTGATGCTTTTAACTCAGACACCAGTTTGAAATCGTCATTCGTCCAGCCGTACTCTTTCATCAGCACTTCCATCGTGCCGCGCTGACCAGAGCCAGGGTTACCGATGTTAACGCGTTTACCTTTCAAATCATCAAACGATTGAATGTTCGCGTCTTTACGAGCCACAACGGTGAACGGTTCTGGGTGTACAGAGAACACAGCACGAAGCTCTTTGAAAGGTCCTTTATCTTCAAACTTGCTCGTACCGTTATAAGCATGGTACTGCCAGTCTGACTGAGCGATACCTAAATCCAACTCACCTGCACGAATGGTATTGATGTTGTAGATAGAACCACCGGTACTTTCTACTGAACAACGGATGCCATGGTCAGCACGTGATTTGTTCACCAAACGACAAATAGCACCACCTGTTGGGTAGTACACGCCAGTTACACCGCCCGTACCAATGGTTACGAACGTATCTTTAGCAGAAACTGAAAAACTTGCACTTAGTGCAGCCAGAGAAGCCGCGACAGCAATTTGCTTGAGCTTTAACATTGAACGTCCTTATTTTTTCCTTTGTTTATGGCCAGATAAGTATAGCAACCGTTAACAAGTTGATAACGTTCGAGATCACATCCTGAGAATTATCACCACGTCGCAAAAGGCATTGATCGGTAAGCAATTATGAACCGCGTACGACTTTAGTTTTAGTCCAAAGTAACAAGCCCGCAGAGTTTGCCTACGGGCTGTCCGGTGTTTCCAGCGTACTTAGTCGGTCGCTAAGGTTCTCTCCTCGCTGTTGTCATTGACTGCGGATACACTTTGATTCCCTTTCCTGTGTGTCCATAGATAAATGGATGGAATCACGGTAAGTGTGACAATCATTGAGATCACACAGCCCCAACCGACCACCAGCGCCATCGGTGACATGTAGTTATCGTAACCACCCAAGCCATACGCAAGCGGAATAAGCCCTGCAACGGTTGTGATTGTAGTTAAGGTAATTGGCCTTACGCGGCTTTGCGTTCCACGAATGACAAACTCCAACAAGTTAGCGTCGTCACATTCCGCTTCGTGTTCTTTGAAATGCCAAATCAGCACCAAGCTGTTGTTCACCATAATACCAATCAAGGCAATCATCCCGATGATAGAGAAAAAGCTCAGCACCTGATTATGTAAGAACAGAATGAACAGCGCGCCTGCGATGCCAAATGGAATCACCGTCAACACAATTAAGGTTTCACGCATTCGGTCAAACAGAAGAATCAGAAGCAACGCAATACCAATAAACGCCACGCTAATCGCGATCATAAAACCTTGTTGCGCTTCTTGTGTTTCTAAGATCTGCCCGGTCGCAATAATAGAAGCACCGCCGTATTCTTTATTGGCAAAAGCTTCTTGAACCGCAGCAAAAACGGCAACTGGATCGGTCACGGTCGAATCGACACCTGACGACACACGAATCACTCGCTCACCATTAAAGTGTTTGATTTGCGCTTCTGCATCGGCATTTTTCCAGCGAACCAGCTCACTTAATGGCACCAGCTTGTTATTGCTGGCACGAACTAGAATGTTATCCAGTTCTTTTAAGGATTTGTCGTCTTCTTCTAGCGCGACTCGGAAGTACACTTCTTCTTCACCATTAAAGATCCGCGTCACGCGTTGACCGTCAATCGCAAACTTTATGATATCCCCGACCTTGTTGGCACTGATGCCGTAGTACTTGAGCCAATGATGCTGCAGCTCAGCTTGAATCTGTGGTGCTGGTGCATTTAAATCACGTCGTACTCGGCTCGTCCCTTCTAATGATTCAATGTACGCTGTCAGGTCATTAGCAAGCTTTTCGCGCCCTTCATCCGTACCACCAACAACACGCAAATCCACCGGACGCCCTACCGGAGGACCGCCGCCATCAATATCGAACTCAATTTGAGCCAACCCAGTAATTTGCGTGGCTTTCTCTTCCCACTCTTCGACGATTTGTTCTGCGGTTCTTGTTCGGCTGTTTGGTGGCGTCAATGAAATCACCCAATAGCTATTTGGTGAGCTCACTTCGCCATACCAATAATTCACCTCTTCAGTGCTTTTGATCAGCGCTTCGAGCTGCTGTGTTTCTTTCCAGACATCATCCAAATCTAACTCTGGATTTGATTCAGCACTAATTTCTATCAAATACGCGCCGTCTGTTGGGAAGAATAAAAAGCTTAAGCTCTTATATGAAATCGCTCCTAAAGTCAGAATCACTACTGTAATGCATGGCAACGCGACCTTGCTGTTTCGAATGACAAATTCAATCAAACGATTCAGTGCGCTTAAATCTAAAAATGGCTTTTTCTTTATCTGACTCTTCTTACTCAAAATGCCTTTTAAATGAGCAGGAATAAAGAACAGCGCGTCGATAAACGAAAAGCACAACGCAATGATGACCGTAAGCGGAATCACATACACCAATTTGCCGCAGTTTCCCGGCAAGAAGAGCAAAGGTATAAAGGCAATAATGGTCGATAAAATGCTTGCCAACACCGCTGGGAATACACTCTTCACCCCTTGTGTGACGGCCTTATCAACCGGATAACCCTCTTCAACTAATGCGACGATTTTATCGCTCACCACCACGGCATCATCGACAATAATTCCGACGATCAAAATTAAGGCGGACATGGTGAACACGTCGAGTATCTGATCGAAAGGAGGCAGCAAAGCCAGCGTGCCGAAGATACATACGGGAATAGAAACCGCGACCCAAAATGCAATGCGTCTATCAAGGAAAAGTGCCAACGTAATCAGCACCAAACCAAGTCCAACCAAGCCGTTGTCCTGCACGATGCGCGCTTTCTCTTGGATGTCTTCAGACAAATCAGAACCGATGGCGATAGTGTATTTGTCACCGAGCAGTTTTTGCTGATTTGCAATCAGAGCTTTCACCGCGTTAGAGGTGCTAATAACGTCCGCGCTTTCATTGGTTCTTAAGTCAAAAAGAATGCTCTTATTACCATTGATTGAGCCATAAACCTCACCTTTTTCAAACCCATCCTCAATGAGACCTGCAACGTCTTTAAGCTGAATATTTGGGCTGAATGAGATGAACATTTCACGCAGCTCTTCAATACTATCCAGCTCGGCAGAGGTCATCAGTTCTGGATTGTTCTTTAAGGTTTCTAGACGACCACCGCTGATCAGCGTATTACGCTCTACAATCAATGCCGCCACTTGATCGAGCGTTAAGCCGTAACGTCTTAAAGAGATAGGTTCGAGTTGAATTAAGAACTCCGGCGCACGTAAATCGACGGTGTAAACTTCACCAATCCCCTCGACCCGTCGCAGAGCTAATTCTAGGTCTTTGGCTTTATCTCGCAGCGCTTTATAACCAACATCACCGGAGATTCCGACCACCATGAAATCCAAACTGTACGACTTTTTGATCGACAAGGTTGGTGCTTCGGTCACACCAACAGGTAAATCCGTAACCCTTGCCAGAGCATCTCGAATGTCTTGGTAAATCGCATTCGGATCAGAGACATTGCTGTCCAACACCACACTGATGTTTGACACACCAGTCTCCGACGTGGAGGTGAACTCTTTCAATCCAGAAATAGACAGCAGTTCTTTCTCAATTTTACTGGTGATGTTGCTCTCAATGTCTTTCGCACTGGCACCAGGGTAAACCGTAACGATATCGCCTTTTCCTAAGTCAAATCGAGGCTTCTCAGCAAGGGGAAGATTGTAGGCAGTAAGGGCACCAATGCTGATGATCAAAATAGTCAGGATTTTAGACGCAAACTTTCGGTGAGAGAGCAAATCTAAGAAGAAATTCACATGGCCTCCTGATCATTGAAATACACGTACGATTCCATGCCCGGATTAAGCTCGCCGTTGGCGTTATCGACCGTCACTTCGACAAGGAAGCCCGGTTCACTGTTTTGGAAAGCAGGAGAAAGCAAAGTGATGGTGCCATCTAGTGTTTGCTCAACAGAAGGCACTTCGACCTTAACCTTCTCGCCTTTGCTGAACTTGTTGAAATCAATCTCTAACAGATGAAAACGCACTTTCAATCGCTTCATATCAGCGATGGTAAAGAGCGCATCGCCCACCGAAATGAACTGGCCTAACTCAACAGAGCGATTGATGATGACTCCATCAAAAGGCGCATCAGGAGAAGCTTTATCCAGCGTTCGTGCGGCGATTTTGTAGTGAGTATTACTTACGTTGAATTGAGCTCGACCAATGTTAGTCACACGAATTTGGTTGTCCACGTCACTTGCCGAGACGCCATTGCTGCTCAGTAGGGATTGATAACGTTTTAGTTGTTTCTCTTGAATATCCAACTCGGCACGACTCACCTCTAACTCGTTACGGGCTAAATCCAAACTCAATGCATAATCTTCTGAGGACAGAGACAATAGCTCCTGCCCTTGAGTCACAACATCACCGTTATCGTAGCGATAAGAGTCCACCACGCCGACGACTTCACTTTTTACCACGACACTTTTTTCAGGAATCAATTGACCAACAACGTAATCGCTCGCTGCATGAGCTGCACTTGATAGGAGAAATAAGGGTATTAATATGGTTCTTTTTTTCATTTAGTTATCTCATTTCCGATGAACCAAATGACTTGTGTAATTGTTCTGTCCGAAAGGAGCCACTGAGTTGAACATACAAGTCATTGATGTTTAATAAGGCATTAACCAAAAGCAAAGCCAACAGTTAACGCATTTATTCATTGATGCTTGATATATAAATTATCAGTGGCGGTGTGGAAAAAAAGTGAGTCTTAATGACTGTGGTGAGCAGATATGAGCAAAGCCCTGAACGATACAGGGCTTTGTAATTAATGTGCTTTCTATTTTTAGCTCTAGAAGAAGCCTAACGGATTGACGTCGTAGCTAATGAGTAAATTTTTCGTATTCTGGTAGTGATCGAGCATCATCTTATGGGTTTCACGGCCGATACCTGATTTCTTGTAACCACCAAACGCAGCGTGTGCTGGGTATGCGTGATAGCAGTTAATCCAAATACGCCCTGCTTCGATGTTTCGTCCCATGCGATAAGCAAGGTTTTGGTCTCGCGTCCACACACCTGCACCCAAGCCATATTCCGTGTCATTGGCAATCGCTAGTGCTTCCGCTTCATCTTTAAAGGTGGTCACTGCGATGACTGGGCCAAAGATCTCTTCTTGGAATACGCGCATCTTGTTGTGACCTTGTAACAAAGTCGGTTGAATGTAGTAGCCCTGCTCCAAGTCGTTTTCTTGTTTCGCTACATCGCCACCAAACACGACTTTCGCGCCTTCTTGACGACCGATTTCTAGGTAACTCAGGATCTTATCGAACTGCTCTTGCGAGGCTTGAGCGCCAACCTGAGTATCGGTATCGAGTGGGTTACCCTGCTTGATTGTCTGCGCGCGCTCCGCAACTTTAGCGATAAACTTGTCGTACACAGACTCATGCACTAACACACGTGATGGACAGGTACACACCTCGCCTTGGTTGAAGAACGCAAGCAAAGTGCCTTCAATACACTTATCTAGATATTCGTCTTCATGATCAAACACATCTGGGAAGTAGATGTTCGGAGACTTACCACCAAGCTCAACCGTCGATGGAATAAGGTTCTCTGCGGCACATTTCAGAATATGGTTACCGACTTCTGTTGAACCCGTAAATGCCAACTTAGCGATTCGGTTACTGGTCGCTAGTGCTTGCCCTGCTTCTGAGCCAAAGCCATTGACTACGTTCACTACGCCAGCAGGCAGAAGATCACCGATTTTCTCCATCAGAACGAGAATCGAAGTCGGCGTTTGTTCGGCAGGTTTTAGCACAACACAACAGCCCGCAGCCAACGCTGGAGCCAACTTCCAAGCCGCCATCAACATTGGGAAGTTCCAAGGGATGATCTGCCCAACTACCCCAATCGGCTCCGGGAAATGATAACTTGCGGTATGCTCATCTAGCTCGGCCGCACTGCCTTCTTGAGCGAGGATACAACCTGCGAAGTAACGGAAATGGTCGACGACCAAAGGCAAGTCTGCGGCTAATGTTTCACGGACGGGTTTGCCGTTTTCCCATGTTTCTGCCACAGCCAACTCTTCAAGGTGTTGCTCAACGCGATCTGCAATCTTAAGTAGGATGTTCGAACGTTCAGTCACACTGGTTTTCGCCCATTGCGCTCTTACGCCATGTGCAGCATCAAGTGCAAGATTGATGTCTGCTTCTCCGGAACGAGCTACCTTACAATACACTTGACCATTGATTGGCGATGTATTGTCGAAGTATTCACCACCCGTTGGTTTTACCCATTCGCCACCGATGTAGTTGTCGTAATGCAATTTGAAATTAACGATGGCATTTTCACTACCTGGCTGTGCATAAATCATAACTCTTCCTTTTGTTCTCGTTCAGTTTTTTGTTTTAAACAACCGAGTGTTCAACTCAGTTATGTTGTTCACTTCATTACTCAAGTCACATGCCAACAACGCGCGTCTTGTTGTTAATTAAATGTAAAACTATGATTACCAAGCGATAACAAACCAAGTGAGTGACGTTTGAGCGGATGTATGGTGTGAACACCAGTGTTCAAGTGTTCCAAAATGGCACACCCTCACTGTGACAAAATGGTACAGTCATGGAACTTCAACACATTACCAACAGCAATTGGCTTTCCACTTCATGGGACAGAAGTGAGCAAGCCGGTTTAAAACAGCGACGTCGACCAGACGATATTCGCGTGACTTCCGCGTTTCTTGAAGACAGACGCCACCAACTCAATTTCTTGATCGATGCGGTCAAACAATTCGCTCTTCCCTTGTTTAACCAGCTATTCGCTCACAGCGACAGTCGCCTAATATTGACCGATGCGGAAGGCGTGATCATTGGAAGCTGGGGACAGCCCAAATTCCGTGAAAAGTTGACTGAGATTGCACTCAGTTCTGGAGCATGCTGGCAAGAAAAGCTAAAAGGTACGAATGCCATTGGCACAGCATTAGTGGAAGCAAAGCCTGTCTCTGTGATTGGTGACCAACACTTCATACAACATCATCGTTTCATCAGTTGTTCGGCAAGCCCTATCTTTGAGCATTTAGGTAACTTGATTGGGGTTCTGGACATCACCAGTGAACAAAAGAAGCATGACTTTTCAACACAGGTTTTAGTGCAAAACATGGTTCAGCAAGTGGAGAACCAACTGCTCAACCAAATCCCTCAAGGGCACATTCGAGTTGATTTAGCTTGTGAGCAAGGTCTACTGGATAGCGGTTGGCAAGGCATCATCATTGCCAATGAGGAGGGTCAGATTCTGGCTCATAACCAAGTTGCCTCACAACTGCTGGATCAAACCAATGTTGTTGGACAACAACTCGCCTCCATACTTGACGACTCTGCCAGTAACCAATCTTTAGTCTTCAAAACTCAGCCACTATCGGAGCGAAAAACATCATCTCGTGCTATTTCTGCCTCGAATGACCTGCATTACGGTGACACCACCGTCGAGCACTGCTGGCAACAAGCCAATCGCGTAATCGACAAAGACATTAGCTTGTTGATCCTTGGCGAAACAGGCGTAGGTAAAAATGAGTTTGTTAAAGCTCTGCACAAAAACAGCCAGAGAAAGAACGGCCCCTTGGTTTCGGTGAACTGCGGCGCGCTACCGAAAGACTTGGTCGAATCCGAACTGTTTGGTTATGTTGCAGGAGCCTTCACCGGAGCAAACAACAAAGGCTACCAAGGCAAAATTCGTCAAGCACACAAAGGCATCTTGTTCTTAGATGAAATCGCAGACTTACCATTAGAAGCGCAAAGTCGACTGCTGCATGTGCTCCAAGACAAAACCGTGTTGCCTGTCGGCTCTAACCAAACCATCCAAGTTAATACACAGATCATCGCCGCAACACACAAAGACTTAGAGCGATTGGTTGAACAAGGTGCATTTCGTCAGGATCTTTATTACCGCCTAAACGGACTCATCGTCGAATTGCCTCGTTTCCAAGAGCGTAGCGACAAACAAGCACTGATTGAGAACATTCATCGTCGTCACGCCGAGTCTGAACAAAGCATTTGCCCTCACCTACTGTCATTAATGTTGGGCTATGGTTGGCCGGGGAATCTTCGTGAGCTCGACAGCTTAATAAAAGTATCAGCCTTGATGGCACAAGGAGAAGCGCAACTCGAGCTTAGCCACGTACCGAACCACCTTGCCAAAAAGCTAAGCCGAACAAACGTTATCGAACAAGTGGATACGTCAAAAACCAGAGACATGCGTACGACTGTGGAAGATAAGTTGGTGAAAACCTACCAAGCAAACCAAGGCAACATCAAAACCTCACGCATGTTGGGTTTGAGCCGCAATACCATTTATCGCAAGCTCAAGAGCCTTGGTATGTTGAAATGATGAAGTGTGAGAGATAAAAAAGAGCACCTCTTGGGGTGCTCTTCTTATTTTGAAACCTAGCCTTACAGTCCGCCTTCTTGCTGCGCCTGTTTTACTAATGCCTGACGTTGAGTTTCCGTTTCAGAGTTCACTTTCTGTTCCTTGTGCGTTTCCTGATCCATATCTGCCGGAATGAAAACAAAGTACTTGTTAAGAGTCATCGTAAGAACCTCAATTAATAGTGTTAAATCACCTTCTTGGTAAATGTAAACAACACCAGCAAAAACGACTTATGCCGGTTCCTTGTTGTAGGTTTCAAAAAATAGAGGATGTTTGTCTACTAAACATCCTCCATATGCAAGCTAATTATAGGAGGAGATCAAAGGCTTACCTAACACTGTTTTTCATCTTTTACGTAATCTTAGTTTCGATATCAGTATTGATACACCATACCCTTACGAGCTAACTCTATGTCACAAAAGAAAAAAATGATTCAGATTTTATTGGAACAGAGGATGAAAGGCGTTGATACTTAAAGCTCAATGTTTTGAGGCGCTTACTTCGTGAAAAATACCATTGATTTAAATTTGTATCGCTTTCTTTATCTGCTCAGCCAGCAGAAAACGCAGGCAAAAGTGTGCCACACCCTCGACATCAGCAAAGCGACTTTTACTCGACAACTCGCCGAATGTCGCCAGCGATTTGATAACGAACTGTTCAATGCAGAGAAAGGGTTCTACACCCCCACTCTCCTTTGCCAACAGCTATGTGAAGCCATAAGCGAGCCGTTAGAACAACTTGAGCAGATACCGCAACTGGCACAAAGCTACAATGCGAATCAGCATGCTAACGAATACCTATTCAGTATTATCAATCCTCTTTCTGCTATGTTGACGATTCCTTTGGTCACCGCCCTCACAACAGAAGAACAAAAGCCTAAGATCGCCTTTATTGATTGGTCGATTGAAAGCATAGAAACACCCAAACGTGGTGCTGTCGCGATTGGTATTGGTGGTTTTCCAAATGAACTCAATGAAAGGATGGTAGAACGCAAAGTCAGCTCAGTGCCGATTTTCGCTTACGTCAATGATCAACACCCACTCAGTCAACAACAAGAAATTGAGCTGAGCGATATGGAGAACCTGGATACTGTGCGCGTCTCAATGGGCTCACTCGATGTGAGCGCTTATTACGAGCGAATGCGTAAGTTAACTGGCGTGAATCTAGAACAAAAACTGACTGTCTCCTCCATGAGTGCTGCGCTAGATTGCGTCAAAGTCAGTCCGTATGTATTTGTCGGTATGTACATCGAAGACCAAGAGTTGCCCCCAGGCATTCGTCGATTGCCTTTGAAGTTAGAAAGTAAACCTATGATGTTTGACGTTGGTATTCAGTACCATCGTGCCTTCTACCAACATCCAATCATTGCTCAAGTAGAAGCCTTTATTAAACGAGCGCTTAGCTAAGCCACTAAATTCAATTGCCACATCGTTAACGAATACAAAAAAGCCGACCAATAAACAGGTCGGCTTACTTCTTCCGCTTCTAGGACTTAAGCTCTTATCTTATTTAACCTCGGTGATATCACTTGGTTTCCAAGTACCGTCGTACCAAGGTTCTAGTGGACCATATACTCGCAAGATGGTGAACCAGCCTTTGTTAGGTACGGTTTGAATCCAGTTTGCTTCTTTGCCTTTTGGAGCTTTCGGACCAAAGTACAAATCAATCGAGCCATCTGAGTTCTCAATCATCTCATCACGTTTGTCGTTCTTGCTTGGGAACGGTTGGCTCGTTTGTAGCTCCGAACGTGTTTGCGTATCGTAAGCCACCACAGACCAGAAGTTCTTCGCTGGCACATTAGCAGGAATCGTCAGTTTGTAATTCTTGCCGCCATCAAAGTACTCACCCTGTGCAGACTTATCGACAATCGCGTATTTCGATCCTTTACCTACCATCTTCAATGCCATTGCAGGCGTGTTAACCGTTGCCATGTAGAAGAAATAGGTACGTGCATCTAGGTTTCGCCCACCGTTGCCTTCTTCAATTAGCCATTGGTAATCGTTGCCAATAAATGCGGTCTTCCAGTTACGGTCGTTCCAGATATATGCATTCTCGGTGCGTGGGTTAAACATCAGTGCACGTGCCGTTGCATTACCAATCGCAGCACCATCTTCAAGGATCTTTTGCATGCGAGCATCTGGTGCAAATGGTTTGCCCTTCAGAATACCGATAGTCGCAATCAAACCACGCATTTCAGGGTCGATGAACTCAATCGGCTCTTTGTCGATCACCGTTTTGATTTCATCATAGAAATGGTCGTCGTTCGCATGGATAGTATTGAAGGACTTACCACTACCTGAGATGAATTCCATCTTCGGTGGTTCACCTTTCTTCGCCAGTGGGTAAATCTTCAAACCTGTGTGGTATGAGTTAACCGCTGCATCCGTCTTACCATCTTTCAGGAAGCCACGCGCAATAAACCAGTTGGTATAACTTGTCGATTGCGAAACATGATAACCCTCAGGTACTGGCCCCTCATAGTTTGGTGGCAAGATGAGGTATTTACCGCCCTGACCTTTATCTGGACCTACAACGCCCATATCGGTCACAAAACGGAAGAAGGCATCATTCACTGTGGTTGGTCCCATGCCCGGCGGGATTTCCACAACCGTTGGACCATCACGTTCTAAATCAAGAAACGCCGATGCGTAAACCGTATCCGTGTTACCCGTTAAAAATAGAGGGTTTGAATCCATCAGATCATCAAACAGCATCACCTGATTTGAATTGGTTAGCCCCATCTTCTCATGCCCGACTCTCAACGCTTCCATAGAGGCCATAGGAATCGCGTTCATAAACACTTCTGTCGCACGCATGGTATCGAGATTGTTGTACAGCGTATCCATGGTTTGTTGGCTTGGCACGCCATCCTTGAAATTCAGAGCACCAATGCTGGTTTCAACCTTATCAGGTGTCATGATGCTTGATGGAATGTCAGTGTTGTAAGCGCCAGAGCTTGCCATCACTGATGATGAAACCAATAGGCTGGTAATCAATGCGACACGTTTAAGTTGAGTCTTTAACATAAGAGTTTCCTGCGTTTTCAGTTGGGATGCATTTACTTTAGTCAAAGATAAAAATCATTTTTGACGCTCAACAGAATCAAAAATGCTGTCCTAAGCATTATGCAATGAAACTCACAACAATTGGCGATTGAAAACTGTCTACCAGGTCAATATTTAATCTTTTTTGAGAAATATTTAGCCTACTTTTTGGGTATCTTCTGAGCAAAAAAGAGACAATGCAAATGCGGAGTGAAAGCACTCTGGCTCTACCCACTCAGCTCTGGGAGGCGTTATGAAAAGTAAAAAATTAGGTCATGTAATGTCATTCAGCAGAATGTTTTCCTTCATTGCCTTTCTGACAGCCACATTCGCTTGGGTATTAAGTATGTATGCCCTCTTTACGGTTTCCGTTGTGGCTCTCTTCGTCAGTGCTCTTCTCTACTTGAATGACAAATTCGGCCATCACCCAAAAGGCAATGTAAAAGAAAAGAGCGCTTAGGCGCTCTCGGAATGTTGACAAAGGTCTAGCAATCAAACTAGACCTTTGATGCAACGGGAGTGTTGAGATATAAAAGCTCCAATAATAACCTGCCACCAGTCACTAATTGACAGAAAATACGATACTCGGCTCTAGGGTTTCTCCTTCAACGCTCATTGAGTAAGTGTTTCTAGCCACTGTACTTACTTGAGACATGAAAAAGAACAAATCTAAATTCTCACCTCCGCTGTTTGTGATCTTAAATTTCCACAAGCAGAATGCGCTAATTGCTTAACTCTGGGAGCAGTTACCCGTGATAACGATAAACTTAAGACTAGTAGTACTCATTTATACAAATCATTATCATACGATGCGCCCAAAGAGCCAGCTAAACGAAAGAAGCTCAACGCTCTAGTAGTCATAGTTAGATAAAGGTTAAGCGAACTCCTTCAGGCCTCAACGACAACTCTCAGAATTAAATTCATCAGAAACCGTTGTTGAATGTTAACTAATTCGCCCCTGTTCATGCAGATGATACACTTACACACTCAGTTAATGCTGATTGTGGGCAGATACTAAATGAGCATAGGAAAAGAAGTACGGCTATCATAAACGCTCGCTTTGCGGAAACAGCCAAGTACCATGTGAAGAACATCTCACATCAAAAATAATTATAAAACCTGATGAATTCATACATGACAACTTTCAATTAAATGATACTTATAATCGTAGACAACCCACATGAACACAATCATAACTTTAATTTGTTGTAATTAAAGTTTATTGGCTGATTATATTTTATTATTCAATTTTTAGTTCCTTTATCTATTTTTACAATCATACGCTATGCCTTCATACATGATACTTATGTCGATGTACTTTTCGTAGTTCAGGTACGCGACAATTCGAGCATCGGTATTGAACATCAATCGATTTACCGCATGTATCGCATCATAAAGATCTTTACCATCAACCCCAGCTTCTTTAAAGCAATGTCGGACATAACGGTAGTCTTTGTAGATCTCGTATGCCAAGAGCTGATTATCAGCATCGTTACTCGAAAAGTCGTGTTGCAAAATGCTTGAAGAATATTGAACGTAACGCAAAAGAAAATCGTGATTAATTTCACTGATTTTGAGTGCTTTAAACACAGCTTCCACGTCGTCACGGATGTGATTATGATTCTCGTCGACCCCTAACAATGAATCGGATACGTCCTTCTTAATAGAAGGGTTTGATATCATCCTTTCTAGCTGCGAACTCATACTTGGTCCAATAACGAGTTCCGCTGAAAATACTGAGTGGTTAATGAATAGAAAAAAGGTAGAAGCGATAAAGCATCGAGAAATAGACATTTTAATTATCGTTGTATAAAAATAAAATTAAATGCTATCTATTAATGATTTAAAAATGAAATAGACATTTATTATTCCCTAATAAATATCAGTAATAAAAGAGCTTGGTAAGTACCAAGCTCTTTTACTAAACAACCCCACTTAATAGTGAGCACATAAAAATTATGATGACAACAGCAAATAGTGGATTACACATTAGTCTATCGTTAATACAACTCGACGGTTACAGCCAGATACTTTGTTTTCATTTACCTTACAAATCGGCGCAGACTCACCGAATGCCTTTTCAACAATCCTGTTTCCTAGACCCAGCCCTTGTTTCAGGTATTTTTTTGCGGCATTCGCGCGACGAGCAGACAAACCTTTGTTATAAGCTTGAGAACCGACTTCATCAGTATGCCCTTCAACAAGAACACGAGTACCCTCGTCAACCAGTTCCAAGTATTGTGAAATCGCTTGTTTGTGAGTGTTTGTTAAACGGTATTTATCAGTATCATAGTTGAGGATCAACGACATCGAGTTTTTATCAAAGGTGCAGCTGTCGGTCGCATTCAACCCTTCAACCTTAACTACTCTCTTATCTTTTACAATAGAGCGTTCTTCATTTAACGTCACTGCTAACTTACCAACAACCTGAGTGACTTTGGTTTCGGAACTTTTAAGAATTTTAGAGCTTACGTAGTTTTCGTTATGATTAATACAATTAGCGAGTGCGACATTTGAGGTAAAAATAATCGCGATTGATAATAATTTTTTCATTTTAATCTTTTAATCGTCCTGTCTCTTCGTTGATCAGATTTAATATGTATTTGTAGACATCTTTACCATTTTTTGCGTGATAAATATTTTTCTCGCCAACACAATCACCGAATCCATCATCTTTCTGTACGTTGTAGTTAACACCTATAATACCCATAGTGACTTTTGTTTTTTCACCTTCTAGCTTCGCGTGTTCACTTTGAAACTTGTTTTCTTTGCTAGATATTCTCTTCTTGAGTCGCTCACAAAGGTTGTGGTCACTCACTAATGACTTAAAGAATTTATCGTAGACTTCATAAGAATAAGTTCGCCCATAACTGTCCTTAGAAGTTCTTGTGACTACGTGGTACTTGTTTTTATATGTGCTATTTTTGTGAAGTCCTTTAGGGAATTGCACATCTGTATCTGCACCATCAGAAAGGAAAATGAATACCTGTTCCGGGTTCCGGTCTTTTTTCTTAACTTTGTCCGCCTCTTTTGCAGCAGCAATCAAACCTAACCAAGACTCAGTCCCCCCACCTTCTGCTGGAGTCACTTTGTACGAGTTCAAGATTTTGATAAACTCATCATACTTATCTGTTAACGGGATATCTTGTGATCTATTGTAATCACTCGCATAGTGTGGGGTTTTCTCGTCAAAAGTTTGATCAAACATTTTATCGACAATGCTTTGAAACGATTCTTCAGTGTGAGAAAAATCGCTAGCGTAATCGTATAGTTTCACTCTGTGTTCGTTTTTATCGTATTTGGCGTTGTAGGCATTGTAAGTCAACAAGGCAACGCGACTCTTCTTATCCGAACCAGTTTTAAAATCCTTCAAGTCTTCTACAACCTTGATGATCGTTTCTTTCACCACCTGCATCTGAGTTTTGTTGTTTTGCCCATACCACAAGTAACTCATCGATTGGCTGGTATCTAATATGAAGTAGATATCCACCGGTTGAGGGAGATATTTTCGAGTGATCGAATCACCAGAGACTTTGAATTTTGGCTCTACGCCGATTTCATCGTGTGAAATCCACGAATCATGCTCAGAGGTTGCGGCTACCGTGAAGTCTGCAAATGGAGACAGCTCATTGGCTTTCTGAACACAGCCGTCTTTGTATTCACATTTCTTGGTTGATACGTTGATCTCAATATCGCTGATATTGTCGGTAATGTATAAGTCAACAATTCTCTGCGCATAGGCTTTGTCTTCTTTATTATCTTTGCCCGGACTTGCAATCAAGGCAAGACTCGCCACTTCAGCTGCCTCTTCAATTTTCGAGTGCGCAAGTAAGCGTTGCGTATAGCCTACAGAAAACGAGAAAGTGATGATTAATATAGGGAGAAACGAAAGAAATATGATCCCAGCTACCCCTTTTTGCTTATTGAAGCGCTTCATATTAAATCCTTGCGAATGAATAAGAACTGGTCACGACTTTGATCGGCTCACCGCTCATAAGACCGATAATGTTAAACGGCGTTTTGTAGCAAAGAGACACATGATAAAGAGGAAGACGACGATTCTGCGTGGTCAAAGGCAGTAGTTTTGTCGCCTTTTCAGCAGTAATTCGTTTTAGATCCGGAAAGTTACAACCAGCTGTCATGCCTTTTGAGACCGTAGTTCTGTAGAGTTTCTTATCTTTGTCGACCAGAGATAACTCAGTGATTCGCATCCCCAGTTCATTTTCATCAAAATCTGGTAGCGTACGTTTCAGCATGCCTTTCGCCATATCAAACGAATTATTCATTTGCGTGTCACACGGCTTACTACCAGAGCTGCAAATATCAAGATCGTTTGCGAACAGTTGACGGCGCTCGCTGATGACGCTCACGATTGAGTACACAACTCTATCTAGCTGCCCTTTTTTATTAACTGCAATGGTGTAGTTGATATGCATGGCAATAATGGAACCAAAAAAAAGTAACACCAATGCAAGTTCAACAATAAAAGCCCCTGTTTGCTTCGACTTAGCTACCACAACTGATCTCCTCTCCTAGCTTGAACGTACAGCGTTCGTATTCTTGAGCTGCAACCATTTCTCGATTGATAGTCATACTCGGCAAAACGAAGTTGAACAGAGGCTGATAGGTGAAGCTCAGTTGGTATATCGCAATGGGCATGTTAACTGAGTTTGCAGCAGCGTCGCCTTTCTTGATGTTTGGGCATTCTTTCAACGCTTTTCCACTGCGATTACAATGGACAAAGTCAGTGAGGTTTTTAAAGTAATAAACCGATGCCGAAACCGTTGAGTGATCAACAACTTTTGACCATAGCGCACCACCACTCGATTCAAGCTTGGTTTTTATTACGTCTTGATAGTCGACTTTTTCAGTGCTATGAGAGCTGCCTTGTTTTTTACTGCTCATCACTGCGGCGGTTAACGCATGGTCCGTAACGCCCATTGAATACGTTAGAACCGATAAATCAAACCAGGTAAACAGCACCATTAGTAAAACAGGCAAACCCATTGCGGTCTCGACCGTCAAACTGCCTTTTTGAAACTTGATCATAACTCGACGTACCTTTTCTTCGTATAATCAACGACAAAGGCACCTTTGATGTCCATGTTTTCGAGGAATTTCTTTGCGTCATTTATGTCACTAAACTCGCCAATGCAGTAACGCTTCCATAAGCCGTGCGTGTATGAATACACACTCCCATAATTGCCTTTCAGGTAGTTTAAGTAATCCGAAGGAATTACTTTATAGGTCGCCAAAACTTGAATTCGGTAAATTGACGGCGCTTTAGGACGTAAGTTTTTTGGGTCTAGGACTGAACGCGCTACGTACTTTGGTTTCAAATCGACCGATTTCGTTTCCATTTCCATATTTTTCTTTTCCTTTACTTTAGCGACCTGCTTTGGTTGAGCTTTTTTCATTACTTTTTTAGGAAGCGGTTTAACGCTCTGCATGAGTTTTTTCAGTTTGACTCGCGCTTCTTGTTCATTGCTGTCGTGCTTTAACACTTCCAATGCCACATCAGGTCGGTTTGATCGAGTCGAAGCCAATAGTAGATTTGAACGCACTTTTTCATCGTTCGGGTTGGCAGCAAACAAGCTGTAGAGTAGTTCCATCGCTGGCTCTGGGCGACCTTGCAGCATCATCACAACCGCAATGTTGTTGTTCGCTTCTCGGTCCGACGCACCGTTTTTCTTGCTGTCGTTAAAGTTGGCAATTGCACCGTTGTAATCTTTCTTACGCGCTAAAATTTTGCCTTTTAAAAGATAATAATTCCCTTCCGGTCCATCATTTTCTAAATAGTCATCTAAATAGCGCTCACTTGCGTCATAATTACGCTTCAAATATTCCAACTTAGCCAATATATAAATAATATCTGGGTCTTCGAGATCTTTATCTCCTAGAGTATTAATATATAATTCGGCAGATTTTTGGTCTTTATTATCTAGATATAAATTGATTAACTTTATCTTATAGCTTGGTACTTCAACCAAATTCGCCTTATAAAACTCGATCAACTGTTCGGTTTGTCCAGAATTAGTCAGCAGTTTTTCTTTGGTTACTAATTCTGGATTTATACTGGAACAACCACTTAAAAACAGTAAAATAAAAAGGGAAATATAGTTTTTTACATTCATTATCCTAGCATCCTCATTATCCCTGGTGCTGCGATTAGAACAACAATAGGAACCATGATAAAAGCGATCATTGGTATGGACATTTTTGCCCCCATCTTTCCTATTTTTTCTTCCAAATTGAGCATGTTTATTTCTCGAATGTCAGAAGCGAGGGAGGCTAATACCGCCCCTACCGATGAGCCGTACTTCAAACTTTGAGTAAGAGTCATAACAAAGCTTTGCGCTTCGGTGGTTGGAACCAGATCATAGAATTCAGCAAGCGCTCGATCCAAACCCACAATTTTCGCTCGTTCTGATGTTTTTTTAACAACATAAGCCAGGTTTTCATCAACTGTTTTTAGTTCATTCGACAAATAATCCAAGCTAGCTTCAAGCGTCATACCTGTATGTACACACACGTTCATCAAGTCGAGTAAGAAAGGCAGTCGACTACTAACATGACGAATATTCGCATTCCCTTTCGATGAAATGTACATATCCGGCACAATCAAGCACACCAGCAAAGAAATCAAGAATGCAACAAACGCGGATAAAAACTCCAAGTATCCTTGCAGATAAAAATAACCAATAAATGCCAAACAAAATACCAGAGGTATGATCTTTAACAAGTAATAAGCTTGTGCGATAAAATCACTGTGAATTCCAGCTCGAACTAAGTTATTTTTGGTTTCTTCTTTATTAAATGACAACCGAGAAAGTTGTACTGTTAGCTTAT
This sequence comes from Vibrio sp. 10N.222.52.B12, assembly GCF_002875385.1. Classification (NCBI taxonomy): domain Bacteria; kingdom Pseudomonadati; phylum Pseudomonadota; class Gammaproteobacteria; order Vibrionales; family Vibrionaceae; genus Vibrio; species Vibrio sp. 10N.222.52.B12. The sequence goes on from NZ_MDAW01000141.1 coordinate 20,904, forward strand.
CCGTAAAAGGTGTTTTTTCTTGGGTTGAATCGATGATCTTCTTTGTCGAAATATTTGCTTTTGTTTTATCAAACACTTTTAACGAGTAATAAGCGACAGATAGTGAAATGAACAAACCAAAAACTAAGAAGATTAATTTAATGTCGACCACTATTTTACTCCTCTTAATATCATGTAGATAAAGAAGAATCCGATAGCTTCACTGATCAGCACATAGTAAAAGATGGGCTTCCCACCTTCTTCGAACATCACGAAGTTATAGTTATCTGGACTTGTAAACTTCAAAATCATGATAAAGATAACTGGCAGAGCCGCGATAATTTTTGCCGAAGCTCGTGCCTCTGACGTCAGTGCGTTTTTCTTCTTCTCGATCGCCCTTGCTTCAAACATGATTCGGTTTATCCGGTTAATGACGTCTTTTAGCTGACCACCTCGACTTAGGTTGATTCGAATCGTCGCCGCAAAGAAAAAGTACTCAACATAAGGGAAAGACGAAGCACTTCGTGCCAATACATCATCAGGGTCTTCACCGATAAGGAGGCGCTCTGACATCTTTTTGAATTCTTCACCTACTTCATTATCAAGTTGAGTGCCTACGTATTCGAACGCATGGACAATACTTTGACCCGAAGAAAGCGCACCAGAAAGAATGTTCAGCGCATCAGGGAAGTTATCCTTGAATCGCTGCGCTTGTATGCCACTAAGTTTGAGAATAAACATCACAAACAATATTGGCTCCAAAGCAAGCAGCGCTTTCCAATACTCAAACATGAAGAACCAATCGTTAACTACGTAAACTGCTAATGAAGATGCCGCAAAAAAACCGAACAACTTGATTCCTGGATTGGGACTCAACAGCTTTTTTAACTGCTTAATTTTATCCTTAATCTTCTTCCGGTAGCTGATATCAAAACTTTCTGAATCGATAACCGCTCGAGAGCCAGAAACACCCTCGAACGTATTGGATTGCTCAATGATCGATGTGATTTCTTTCTGCTTCCTCGAATGACCAATAAACAGGAACAACGCAATTACAATCCACAGCGAAATGACGATCAGCATCATGAAAACAGCTCCTGTAGCGGCCCATCCAAGCCAAAGAACTTCGCCCGCTCATAAATAACAGAACGTTTAGAAAGACCTGGCGTTCGGAATTCACCCGAGATTTTGCCTTCATCACTCATTCCATTGTTCTCAAACCGGAAGATATCTTCCATAACAACGTTGTCACCTTCGAGCCCGACAATCTCACTGATAAACAAGATTTTACGGCTCCCATCATGGAGTCGACGTACTTGGACAATCAGGTCAACCGCGCTCACAATGGTGCGACGAATCGCCTCGAGCGGTAGACTGGCTGTCGCCATCATTACCATACTCTCCACACGAGCAATCGCATCACGAGGAGTGTTCGCGTGGAGCGTTGACATTGAGCCATCGTGACCGGTGTTCATTGCTTGAAGCATTTCAAACGCTTCACCACCACGACACTCACCAACGATGATTCTATCTGGGCGCATACGTAGGGCATTGATCACCAAGTCTCGTGCAGTGATTTCGCCAGTTCCCTCAACGCTTGCTTGGCGTGTTTCTAATCGAACGATGTGAGGCTGCTGTAACTGAAGCTCGGCTGCATCTTCAATGGTAACAATACGCTCACCACTACCAATGAAACCCGACAATGCATTCAAAAGGGTTGTTTTACCGGAACCCGTACCCCCAGAGATAAGGACGTTGCATTTACAATGGCTCGCAATCGAAAGCAACTTTGCCATTTCAACCGATAGCGCACCAAACTGAACCAAGTTTTCCAGCTTGATTTTTTGTTCTTTGAACTTACGAATCGAAATGGATGTTCCATCAATTGCAAGAGGCGGTATAACGATGTTTACACGGCTGCCATCTTCCAAACGAGCATCACAAAGCGGTTTTGATTCATCAATTCGACGCCCCACATTTGATGCAATACGCTTAGCAATGGTGTTGAGCTGTTTCTCGTTAACGAACTGAATTGGTGATTTTTCTAACTTGCCGTTCAATTCGATAAAGATGTCCGAAGGACCATTGATCATGATGTCCGAGATTTCATCGTTATCAACCAAAGCTTGAAGGGGACCAAGACCTTTCAACTCATCAAGCAGTGCTTTAACCAGCTCTAAACGCTTTAAGCTACTGATTTGAAGTTGCTTCTTCTCGATAAGAATATTAACGGAGTCTTTTAATTGGCTCTCAAGCTCTAACGGTTCAACGTCAACTAAGGAAGCAGCATCTAAGGCGTCAAAAATTTCGTCCCGGATCTCGATATAAACTTCTTTCAAGTGATTCATTTCTTAAACCACGCGAATTTTTTCTGTGCTTTGACTTTTTTACCTGTCAACGAATTCACAATATTAGCGATGGCAGCTGCAAACTTAAGCTTTGCCGTATTTTGAATGCCTTGTTGAATAATGAGCTTCTCTAGATTGGCTTCATAAGCAAAATCAATCGCGTCTTTAGCTTTGATTTTCTCTTTCGCCCCTTGAAGCGGCATCATGTAGTCTTTCTGAGACCGTGTCATAGAGAAAATTACTCGATGCTCAGACTTACCAAGCTTCTTTTTAATAGAGTGATACGCTCTTAGTGACGCCACGGACGGTTCACAAACAATAAAAATACGGTTGTATCTGTCACTGACGTCTTCTCCCGTCAGTTCATCAATCGCACTGAGCGGCATTGAGTCAATGATGAAGTTGTATTGATCAACCAATTCATTAGAAATGCGAAACAACGAATCCACATGATCGCTTAAGCAAGCAACGTTTTTTTCCAACGTAAGGAAATCGAGCTTATCTTTGACGGGTTTTACGTAGCTTCCTGCAATCGCGGCATCAAGTTCAGACTGGTTCAAATCAATGCTGTTCTGCTGCGCTTTTAACCCTTTCAAACCCAAAAAAATGTCTGAGTTGAGTGCGATAGTGTCATGTTCAACGAGCAAGGTTTTTAGATTCGCTTGCTGACTCAAACTGTGTGAAAGAAAGGCACTGATCGTCGACACGCCCACCCCGCCCTTACTACCCAACATCAAAACTCTTTTGGCGATGCGCGATTTCTTCTTAACCGCGGGAGTATAACTGTCAGCACTCGACTCTTTGAGCGCCCCTAACAAGCCATCCAACTCAGGATCCCAAAGAATGTAGTTAGCGCCCAATGACAAGACTTTATCTCGCATCAGTATGGAGTCCATATTGCTCAATACAATCAGAGAGATACTTACATCTAATCTTGAAGAGATTTCAGCAACTTCTGAAATCAACTCACTACATGCTCTCAAATCAAGAATGACATGTTTTATTTCAGCGTTAGTTTTGTGCCAACTCTCATCATCTATATCATCGACTTTTAAAGGTGAGGCAAAGCCTTCAATTGCATAGAGCTCATCGATTGCTTGAAGAAAAGCCAAGTCATCTGAAACAACCAAATCAATCGTACTGTTCTTTTTGTCTTTACTCGATGAAGTCGTTTTGAATAGGTTATCTAAATCCATCTTTTACTCCGCCACAGGATTTGTCATACTCAAACGTCTGTTGTATTCCAAGCTACACCCAAACGGATGATTTTTAAGGGTATTGATTGAAACAGCGTCACAGGTTTGCTCTTGCATCTTGTGGTACTTCGCCACGATTTTTACGCCTTTACTTTCGCTGTTTGCGTTGAGGCTGTAACGTAACTTGTTCACGCCTTTAGCTTTGATTTCTTTCACAAAACCATCAACAAACTGACTTTCTTTAGCGTCATAATTAATTGCAAATGTCGACTTTGGATACTGAAGATTGATTTGGTTAACGAAGTTAACCGACTTATCCATCGCGACTTCTTTGTTAGTGACTCGAAACTCGAAGGTTTCCACAATGGTGTCTACAGTAGTTCTGTTTGGTGTTACCGATACTGAGCAACCCGATAGTAAAACTGAAACCACCAACAATAAGTTTGCCTTCATTAATTAAAGCCTCCCGCCTTTATGGTATTTTCCAGCTCTTCGTCATCAACATCAGAAAGATCAAGCTTCAACAAACGTTCTAGATCGCTTGTACGTTCGAACTTTGGCAGTTTAATATCGGTTTCTTTAACAGGATCGACGAGGTTAACTGTCGCTACGATAATCAGCTCAGTTTTTCTTCTTTCGGTATTGGTTTTACTAAACAGCGCACCCAAAATTGGGATATCACCCAGATAAGGGATTTTGGCTAATGATTCCTGCTCTTCTGATGTCAAAAGACCCGCTAGAACAAAGCTTTGACCATCTTTCAATTGTACGGTTGTTTGGGCTTTTCGAGTCCTCAAAGAAGGCACACTGATAAGACCTGAGTTCACACCATTCGCTTTATCGATGGAGCTCACCTCTGGTACCAACGATAAGCGAATATTTTCAGAGTCTGTTACTTTGGCAACCATCGACAGCTTTACACCGTATTCCTTGTAGGTAACAGAGACACCGTCGTTATCACGAACCGTAATAGGAATTTCGCCACCGACAAGAAAGCTTGCCGACTCTCCAGAGATCACGGATAGATTTGGCTCAGCAAGCACCTGTCCGATGCTGTCATTGCCACTTGCTGAAATAACCGCAACGATATCTTGTGCAGAAAAGTCTAAAATCTTATTGACGAACTTACCGGCATCACCAATAGATTTACCGTTTTGTTCAGCATATGAGACTCCCAGCTCAGTGAGGAATGAACTTGAGACCTCAGCAACCGTCAATTTCACATTGATTTGATCTGTGGTGAGAACTTTCAAGTTATTGATGATATCTTCAAACACATAGGTCGCGGTGTAGTCGAGAGCATCGCCAGATTCTCCGCTTGCATTAGTGAGCTCAAAAGTATTCCTTTGTTTGCTCTTTTTCAGCATTTCACCAACGTGGCGATACACCTTGTTTTTAATTTCTTCACTGCTCACAACTCCATCAATGACAATCTGCTCACCAATATTAGTCAACTTAATGTCTTCATCCGGATATCTTGCGATAAGTGTTTGCTTTAAAAGCCTTAAGCTTTTATTTACTACCACTTCTGCGTTGTAGATTTCATTTCCGGCTCGGTCGTAAGCAATAATGGAAGTGGCACCACGACCGATACCATAAATTACTAATTTTCCGTTTGCGATAACCTTGTAATCCGCAATTTGTGTATCTGCGACAAACACAGTGTCAATATTGCGTTTTACGTTAATTGTCTTTGCGGCACCCTTATCAAGACTTAATAGTTCACCCGCCGATACTGAGAGCGGAAGAAGAAGAACTAATCCAAGCGTGACGGTTAATATATTTTTATTGAACACCCTTAATTCCCTCTCAGCTGTCGAACGCCAAATCGATGTTCAATCAAATCACTGCTTTTTACAGATAAGTATTTATGAACCATCTTTGCTGGAACCAAAGTAATTGCCCCAATCTTCTGCGCCATTTCTAGCTTAAGTACCTGCTTAACGGTCAGCGCGATAATCAAGCCGTACTCTTCATTTGATGAGTCATCATCCTCAGAAACATTCATGGCTTGCAAAACCAAAGCACCATCAATAATAACGTTGCTCGTTAAGTTGTTGATATCGGAGTAACCACTTTCTAATAAGTTGGATTGTGATGAAGTTGTGGCAACAAAACTGACGCGATCACCAGGTTGAATTGGTAGCGCTTCTACAATGCTACTGCCTTGCGACAAGTAGTAATAAGGCACTTGGTCTTTTTTAAGTGAAAGATACATGTAATCTTTTTCACCAGGATTAGAAACCAAGTTTGTTGTTAATTGCATACCTTCGTTGACATCTTTTGCCCATAGCGCGCCTGAATCAATCTTGATACTGGCGTAAGGAACGTATGAATGCTGTTTTGCTTCCGACTCGGGAAACTCACGAATATCTATTGCATTGGCGTTAACCGGATCGGCTTTGTGTACCGCTCGATTAACGAATGCGACCTCTACTAACACTTCATTTTCAACCACTGCCACTGGTTCAGGTTGATCAAAGAAATCACTGACGTAAAAAAAAGCCAAAAACATAGTGATGGCAACAAATACAAAAACTAATGCTCTACTCATAGAATAAAAACCCTTGAAGAGAGGGTTCCCCCTCTCTAAATTTATAATTGGTTAACTTATCCTTAGCCGTTTTCTTTTTCGCCCTCAGGAGCCTTCTTACCACTTTCGTTAGCACTATCCATTGATGCAGAGATTTTAGTCATTGCTCCAGTTAACGTGTTTTGCAAAGAACCTTGTTTGAATACGAGCAGAATAATTGATGACATTGCAACAGCGATAATTGCGTATTCAACAGCGGTTACACCTCGTTTATCCAATTTAAATTTTTGACGGATTTTACGAAGTTTAGAATTGATATTTAAAAGCATGTTTACCTCTATTTCCTTGAATTAATCACTCATTTAGTGAACATGAAAAATCTACCTCAATAGAAGCAATCACACCAATTAAGCTTTTTTATTCATTTATAAAAAGTTGTTATATAGGCATATAATCCGTTACATAACAATTTGTTATTAAGAACTAATTGAATTCCCACGGCTCTCAATTAAAATAGAAAAATGAATTATATAAAACTAATCTTCTGGCTAATCTGCCTTATCAGCGTGATGTGGATTTTTTATGGCGACATTCGCTATAGAATGGTGAAACATCGATTTATTTTTATTATCAGCATCACATCACTGCTTAGCTTGTATTACTCTCCAAGCCCTTTTAGTCAAATCTTGGTGAGTACATGCGTTTTTACTACGTTTTTTTTGCTTTGGATGATGAATGTCGTTGGAGGTGGAGATGTAAAATTAATCGGTGCACTATTTTTGGGTGTACATAGTGAATATATGTTATTAGCAATAATTGCTATCGGATTATTAGGTGGAATTCAAATTCTTTTGATGTGGATGATGGGTATAGTTCGTCAAAGTTCTCTTTTTAAAAATGGAGTTCCTTACACAATACCGATCGGTATAAGTGGACTTTTTTTCTTTTACCTATCCCTTACCTCTTAAGAATCAAAAGCGCCATGTCTATTTATAATAGACGTAGCGCTCTAATTCACAAATTGTGCGCTAGTAGCAGATTAAGGAAAAACGATATAACTTCTAATTCTTTGGTTACGAACGTGATTTAGCGACAACCGCAGTGCCAACAGCTGTAACCATTAACATGGATTTTCCACCACCAGAAATTTCATCAACATCAATAGAAACCCCAAGAATAGCATTACATGATTTGTCAATTGCTTGGGTTTTCAATCCCTCTAACGCCTCGAGCTTTATCTCTTCGATTTTATTAGTGTAAGATTGCGATTTCCCACCAATTACATCTCGGAACCCAGCAAACACATCCCTAAAAATGTTCGTACCACTTACAACCGATGAGGTTACAATTCCCTTGTTCTCAGCTATATAAAAACCATCAATAATTGAGTTAGTTGTAGACATTAAAATTTTTTCTAAGTTCATAGAAGCCTTCCTTTTTAGTTAAGTTAATCAGGTATTGTCGGTTGTTGAATTTCGAGATTTAATTGAGTAACTTCACCACATTAACGTGGCATTCAGTGGCCCATTTAGTTTGATCTAAATACTTTGTAGTATCAGCTGTAGTGACCTAGTAATACTGTATAAATCACTTAAACTATCTCGTTAAGTTTATATACTTTGAATGTCTGCTTCACTTACATTGGCGCTGAACGTCTTGTAAAGGAGAGAGTAGTTCGACCGTGACACTAAACCGATCTACTCCTCGAATTGAAAGGTTGAATTTGAGAAGTTAGTCTTTAACAACTTAATTAAAAATCGAACTCTTTTGGATCAGAACCATATTGATTTCTACCTGTATCACCTTTAGATGCACAGAAATACAAAAGAACTAGCACTCCAATTAGGGGAATAAATGCAATAAGTGACCACCAACCAGTTCGACCCGTATCGTGAAGTCTACGAACACCAACGGAAACTCCTGGAATGAAGACTGCTAAAGCATAAATACTGCTTAATAATCCATAGCCAGTTTCAGGTTCATAGTTTCCCGTCGTGGTGTCAATAAAACAAAGTACTAAACTAATTAAAATGTTAAACAAGAAAAAATACCAGTATTCTTTTCTACGAGCTCGACCACCAAAATTAATATAATTTTTAATTGCTGTTAAATACCAGTTCAAAACTATCTCCATTATTGTTGATTCTACGTATTAGATGCCTAACAACTTGCTAGTAACAAATTTTCAGTTTTTCGACTCACTACACCTTTCGCTGTTAGTCGAAAGGTTTCAGTAATCAAACTCCTTAAACGTTCTTGGTCAATTTTCTTAGCTGCTGCATCATTGCACCAAACATACATTTCAATGTATTTTGGCAACAAATATTGGCTACATTTGTAATCTCCTAAGGTCCAACTTGGGCAAACGACAAACGTATTTGCTGCTTGTAATTCATTGATCATCAATCTTGATGATGATGTTGTAAGCCAATGCTTTACTTTAGAAATATCTACTCCAAAAGAATCCAGTAGAACTTCTGCGTCTCGCCTAGATAGAGAGTTACAAAAGACAATGCGTTCCGGATAACATTCTTCCGGTTCAACAGCGCAGTCACAAGCTAGCATGTATTGCTCTCTATTGAGGGGAAATACTCGACCATCCACCGATGTGGTATCACCAATAGCAAAAACTAAATCGTGGTTTTCTTTATCAACACAGTTAATATTGCTATAACTTGTCACAGCCAACTCGACGTCATTATACACTCTAAAAGAACTGATCACTTTTGCGACTAACTCAGGAGCAAATGAATCAGAGATTGCAATAGAATATCGATCAAACATATCAACCTGAGCCAACTCATCAAATAACTGATCATATAAAGACATCGTTTGGTCTGTATAATCAAGCAATATTTGCCCATGTTTAGTCAAATTAAATCCATCCTTTCGATCAAAAACTTCTGCGCCTATAGTACATTCAAGTTTTTTAATATGCTGTGATACAGCTGGTTGGGTTAAATATAAACTCTCTGCCGCTGCAGTAAAACTTCTGTGTCTTGCAACATGTGAAAAAGTTCTTAAGTACTTTACATCAATGGTTCGTTTACTAGCTTTCATTTAATTAACACCAAGACCCAATAATTTTCCGATCGTTATAGTTTTTATACATCCATAAAGTTACAAACAAAGAAAATTAATAATTAACTGCCCGTTATAACTTTGCGTCTTATTTTACGTCTAAGTATTCAACAGTTGTATAAGCAATAAGTTGTATACGCGGCATATTTAAAACACCAACAACAATACAAATAACGCACTAAGCTACTGTTTTTAATATTATTTCACACAGCGAAATAATTAATCAAAAAAATATAACTTTATCATATTGTGTCTTAATCACCCCCCTTATTAGGTCGAACCCCCCCCTTTAATTTCGACTATTTACCTAGTAATCTGTATATAGTTTTAACTTATAACAAACAATATACATTAAGCAAACGACAATATTATTAATAGAAATTAAGTAAACTATAAGCATATGTATATATTAGTATAAGCAGTCGTTATTAAAGGGAGGTGTAAATGGAATGAATTATATTCAAACAAAAATAGCAAACGTTTGCTATTTTTGTTATAAACATACTATTGGTTATAAATACCTATAGAAAATCAATCCATAAAATAACATAATTTAAAGAATGGTTATTTGATATTGGCCCATTTTTATCAAGCTTTAATTTGATTTCTTTTACGATATTCAAGCGGAGAGCAGTCATTTTCTCTTTTGAAAATCTGCCTGAAAAATCGTGTATCTACGTAGCCAGAGCGACTCGCAACGTCATCAATAGATAACTTCGTCGTTCGCAATAGTTCTTTAGCGAAAGATAAACGTCCCAACTGAATAAACTTTAGTGGACTAATTGAAGTTGCTTCTTTAAAACGGCGCTTTAACTGCCTTTCTGATAGGCATGCTTCACTTGCTAAATCATTAATGGTGACAATGTCTGAATCAATAGTAAGAATCCATTTTTGAATTTTGAGAATCAGCTCATCTCTATGTTGCATGTAACGAAACACATCACAATATGAATGAGAATTTGTAGAGCTCTCTATTGTGTTCAAAAACTGGTTACCAAGCTGTCTTGTATGCTTACCAAAGTGCTCTTCTACAATTTCAAGCATGACATTTGAATGAGAGTATGGTCCAGACGATAAGTAGATGTTCCCGTCAACGAGCGCTTTTTGTTCATCTATAAGCGTTATCTCTGGGAATAATTCTTCAAAAAGGTGGGCGAAATACGAATGCATTACCGCTTTTTTTTGTTGTAACAGCCCTGCTTTTGCAACAACAAAAATACCGGTGTCAATGGCAATTACTTTGGTCCCTTTTTTATGTAAATCTTTGATCCAAAGAAACAATTCAGGATCAAACTTATCAAGTGATTCTAAAGGATCTCCTATCGAGCCAATAATTAATATGTTTGCAAAATCAAATGATTGCCATTGTGACGTCGGCTGAACACTTAACCCTGCTCGCCCTACTAGTGGCTGATTGTTTGGTGTAACAACATGACTCATGAAACTTGGATGTTCCGCGAACTCTGCTGCCGTTTCTAAGATCTCTAGTGAGCTTATAATTGATGCAAAATACCTCCCTGTGGTAGCGAGAGCGACAACACGGAGGTTTTTTTTATTCGTTTCCTTCAATTTGCATTCATCCCATGAACATAACGCAATGAATTATAACGATTTTCTACAGAATATCATTCCTTATTACAAACCTATACAAATTATTACTCTTTGTTCTTAGAATAATTAGCATCATAAGCGCAGTAACCCACAATCCCATCGAACCACCCTCTTCGCTATTACCAGGATCGGTTTCCGACACAACAGCTTGCTTGACGACCACTTCAACACTCTTGGTAATGATCGCACCATCTTTGTCGTTTACCGACACTTCAAACGTTAGCTTTTCACTGGTTTTGGTTACCTTCGGTAAATTCACTTCCACGCTTGGTGAATCTGTGTTGGCAAACTTAGCTGTGGTTCCTGAAATTTGGCGCCATTTGAATGAGTGCTCAGCTGAGTCAACATCTTTTAGATCTAGGGCTGATAATGTAACTTTGTCGTTTTCTCGGCCTTCTTTACGGCTTACTTTTACCGCAAACGTTGGCTCATCATTGACCGCTTCAATCGTTATTACAGCCGTTGCAGTGTTAGATTCACGCCCGTTTTCTTTCACAATTGCAAATTCAAACTGGTCGTTACCAAAATAGTTTTCATCACTTTGGTAGGTATCGCCATCTAACTTACCATGCTTAGGCCCGGTTTTAATCACGATGGTGTCACCCTTCTCCAATCCTTGCTGCTGACGTAATTCAAGTGCTAAAGGCTTGTCTTCTTGGGTTTTGTATTGAAGGTTGCTCGCTGTGGCAACTGGAGAATTGACGGTAATAACAACTTCACCTTCAGCCGTCGTACCAAAATCGTCAGACACTTGATACTTCATCACTGTTCTCTGCTCAGGAATATCTGAAACAGGTACTGAGTAACGAATTTTCTGCCCAGCAATTTCTGCGCTGCCAATCGCTGGTTTTGTCGTGATTTTGTCCAACTTAATGGTGTTATTTGCATCAGAAGAACGATCGTTCGCTAGTACATCAATCGTAACGCTTTCACCACTCATCAACGTCACAGAGTCTCTCTGGGCAGTGATGCTCGGTTTTGCTTGAGGTTTTTCTAACAAAGCAGCAAATGGATAGTTACGACCACGACCTTCGCTTAAACCATTCGTCTTGTACGTATTTGTAGTACCGAAAAACTGCTTTTTTTTCTAAGCATCTAAGAATGAGTAGCTGTATTCCGGCTTTGCGTTTTCTAATTCAATCACCAACAGCTGTTCGCCGTCATCAATCTCAAATGGTGCAGCAAACATCACTCGACCGCCCGAATCAGGAATCGCACCCGATGACACTTCAACTTGTGTATCAACGTTGATAGATGCATTCCCCCAGCGGTTAGTCGTTAAGTCATACTTAAACATGCGGTAGCGCATATCGGCATTTGGCTGAATTGGTCTCGCATACAAGTAAAAACCTACCAATGTCTTGTAACCTTCGTTGTTATCTAACCCAAACCCTATTGTGTTATTGCGTGAGTCTTCATAAACGTAAGTTCTTGACAGTGTGGTGATCCACGCCGATTTATTGTTTGAAGAAGGAATTGACGCTCGTAGCGATCCATTTTGTGCTGTACTCGCAATATCATTAATTGAGATATTGGTTTCGCGCCCGCCAGTGATTGTTTTTAGCGAAGGCGATGTATCGTCCGTAACTGTCATTACATTGCTTGAACCAGGGAACACGTCCCCCTGATCAGACCAACCACGCGTTTGTAATTCATCAAGCCCATCCGCTTGGAAAACCTGTACTTGCATTGGACCATTGTCGTTGAAGCGGTTGTCAACGCTCACTGCTGTGATTAGTAGCCCTTCACCAGATAACGCACGGTCATATTGGTTTTTGCGACGGTTTTCGAAGTATGCTCTTGGTCCTTGTTGCTTCAAATAAGGGTCGAGATACATTACTCCCTCGCCTTGTGCGGTTTCGATGGTCGCGGAACCAGAAGTATCAATGACCTTAGGTTTAATGAAACCAGCAGCTTCCTTACTCCACGCCAGCATATTGACCGGAGTTTCCCCTGCGTAGCTATCGCCTTGTTTGCTTGCCCAGCTTCCTCCGCCCATAAGACCCCATTGGCCCACAGAACCAGAATGCTTGTAGGAATACAAATCTGGTAGTCCAAGCATCAGATGTCCAAGCTCATGAGCAATAACACCCATCGTAGATTGATGATTGCCTTGGAAGTCAGCAAACAAGCAGTAATCACGGATCGTCTTACCATCGATCTCAACTGTATTGTGACTGAAGCGGTGAGGCCAGATATATGGTGTGTTAATTGAGCCCGCAGATTTATCGTATCCTGCAAATACAAACATCACCGAAAGCTCATCAGGGCTAATTTTGTCATCGTTGTTATCGTCGTAAGTCGACAAATCTACGTAACGATCTAACTTATCGTAAGCTGCCTTGAACGCCGCTTTTAACTTACCATCACACGTCGAATCATTTTTTGAATGGCAATTCGGATGTGCAATATCCAGCGTAATATCGATAACACCATCATTCGCTGTGCCTTGTGTTTCTCTCGCCGGCTCAACGATATAACGTCCGTAACTGTTCTTGTGGAAGTAGTCTTTGACGCTTTGTTGGTTGTCACCAAAAATCACGTCGGTAAAGTCGTTCACAAACGCTTCATCATTGAAGCTTACTTGGACAACCAACAAAGGCTGATGCTTTGGGTCATCTGTCGCGTTAACCGCTCGAAGTGGCGTTTGCTCAAAATAGGCATCGCTTAGCGGATCAATACGACTAGAAGGTACTAAAGAGGACGTCAGACTGACTTTTTCTTTTAACAGTGCTTTCACTGATTGTGGTGTTTCTAAGTTGGCTTCCACACCAATTGAAGTCGCAACAAAGCGACCATCAACCACTTCGTGTTGGCCATAAAACCATCCTGTATCTTCGTCATAGACATAGATAATGCCTTCCCGGTCTTGATACCAAAAAGATTCTTGGTCGCCATAAAGTTTTAGCTCTTTCCTAGAGCCGTCATTTAATTGGAATTCATGCCAAGTAGGTGCAGGTAACGTATTAGCATGGGAAAAAGAAGCCATCAGTGTACTGATGACCGGAAAATATATTTTTTTCATATACTCGTCGACTAAGGTTAAAAAGTGACGTTATGTATATCAAAATGAAATTTACCTTCCCAATAAACAATTTTACTGAATTTATAAAAAACGGTTATCTGATTAGTATCACACTTTAAATCTGGCGTCGATTATAATACATATTTATTTGATCATTAAATTCTATTATTTAACTATGGATTAGTAAAAATATATATTTAAATCCCATTTTAAATACAATACTAATTTTATGAAAAATATTACAACCGCATGTCTTATTTTATCCATGCTTGGTGTTTTAACTGGGTGCGGTGGAGATGACTCATCTGGGGGTGCCACTACTATTCCAGTTGCTGACGTAGATTCCGGTGATAAAAATGATGACACCACTGACGCAGATTCAGATTCAGATTCTACAGAAGATGATGACGATACGGACACTGTCAACGATGACGACACCGTTACCGATGATGATACAACATCAGACGATGATAAAGACTCAGATGATGACACTACGGGTGATGATGACTCAACTAAAGACGACGGAACCACTGACGACGATACTGATTTAGATGACGAAACTGAGCTTTTTCCACACAAAGGAAAGTGTACTGTTACAGATTTTAACGTAGATCGACTCAACATCGAATCACGAGTTGCCAACAGTGATTATGAATGCATGAGAACTTGGTTCTCTCCATCTTCTGAACAGGCAGACACTGTGTTTAGCACAATGAGCCTCAGTCGCGTTGATGTAGGTTTAAAAAAGGCAATTGAAGCTTACAAAGGTACAAAAGAACAAGCTAAACAAATTTACTATCTGGGTGAATTTATTAAAGCAGCTTACAAAAATCGCCACGATACGTTTGCTAAGAAGTTACAACCTTTTCCATCGGAATTGAGCGAGCGCATTGCTAACACAATTCAACAGTTTTTGCGCTCACCACACGCATTAACAGATGGACGCGAACAACAAGAGGCACTAGCATCGATGTTGATTGTTGTTGATAGCATTAGACAACTTGCCATTGCCGCTCCCGATGTTTTCGCTGTTCTCGATACCTTTTCTGAAGACAAAAGTGAGAGCTACTATTACCGTAAAGCAATCAACAATGTTTTTATCGCTATGGCAGGTCATTCCCAAACCAAAGCGTTTTACGCTCTTATAGAGTCTGACCCAAGTTATATTCATCGTTTGAGCGCTTTTATTACCAACAACGAATGGGCGATCGGAACGGATTCTGAGCAATTGCTCGGCAACGCCGCACGTGAGCTCGCTAGACTGATCAAAACCCAAGATGCGAGCACAAAACAAGTCGTCATCGATACTTTGCGTACCTTGTTGGCACGTTACCCACTCGGTGGCAAGTCGGACAGAATATGGGTTGGTATTGCTGAAATGGTCAATGCTTATGCGCCAGATTACCTAGAACAACTTGGGCTTGGTAATGCGAAGCAAGCTCTAAAACAGAAAATCATGACATTCAGTTACGACTGTCGTGGACCTGCGCAAATACTCGCTCAGGAAATGACTGAAGATCAAGCAGTGGCAAGCTGCGAAACATTAAATCTGAAAGAAGATGACTTCCACCAAATTGTTAACACGGGATATCATCCTGTCGCTGATGATCATAGCGACAGTGTCGACGTTATTGTTTTTAAAACCAAAAACGATTACTCAACCTACTCTAGCTTCCTATTCGGTAACACGACCAACAACGGCGGACAATTCCTCGAACGAGACCCTTCCAAGGAAGGAAATGTACCTCGATTCGTCGCTTATCAAAACGGATGGGATGACGACTTTTCGATTCTAAACTTAGAGCATGAATACATTCACTATTTGGACGGACGATTTAACCAATACGGTGACTTCCACGAGACAATGCGCGAAGGTAGCATCGTTTGGTGGTTAGAAGGATTCGCTGAATACATGCACTACAAAGATGGCTATACCGCGGCATTAGTACTTGGTAAAGACAAAACTCATACTTTGGATGAAGTGTTTAGTACTAACTACAGCGACGGTTTGAATCGTGTTTACCGTTGGGGCTATCTAGCCGTACGCTTTATGTTAGAAAAGCACCCTGAAGACGTCACCGAGCTTTTGGGATATTCACGTAGCGGACAATACAAAGAGTGGGTCAAGCTCCTTGAACGACTCGGCCCTGCCTACAATACAGAGTTTCATTCATGGCTAGATGAAGTAACAAAAGACATTGATGACACTGACATTTCTAAGCCGAAGCCAAAAGAAAAACCGAAGAAAATTGAGCTCAATACCAGTGTTCAAGTTAGTGGTAAAAAGTTCGCAGAGAAACTTTTCTTCGTCGACGTGACGCAGAGCTTCAATCAATTGGAAGTATCGATTACCGGTAGCGGTGACGCCGATTTATATGCTTGTTATGACAAAGTCTGTCACTACTTTGAATACGAGTGGACCAACTTTACTCATGGCAGCAACGAGTCCATTTCGATTCCGAAGAATGAAGACGGCACCATAAAAACGGGTCAATACTATTTCAGCATCAGTGGTCGTGACGAGTTCGACGTCGAACTGTCTGTGGTTGCGAAGTAGATCGCTCCTCTCGTTCATTAAGCACCAGCTTCTTAATGGTGCTTAATGAACATTAAATATAATTTATAGCACCATTATAATTCTTAATTTCCTGATGTAATTACTTTAGATATAAAATACGAAACAATGTTTAAGTGTAAGTAGAACGTCATAATATTAAATAAAAAAGTGAATAATATGCAAAGGAATGAGCCTTACCTGCCTAACTTGAAATTTACTGATTTTGATATAGAAACATTAGTACAACCTATCGTTTGCCCTAAGAGTCAAGAAATTCAATATTACGAAACGTTATCGAAGATTTGTATTTTTGACAAAAATAACATTAATAATGATATCTTCTTTTCAATTGTAGATAATTCGTTTATTCAAACGCTCGCTTTGCAGCAAATTCAATTTTCTCTCACAGAATACCCTTTCCAGAGACACTCTTTTAACATTAAGCTTTCGTGTTTGGCTGATGAGCACTTTGTGCAAAAGCTCTTGAACTTTAACGGCGCCAAATTCGCATTAGAAATCAGTGAGCTTGATTGCTACACCACATCGAAAGAAATACACCGTAACTTGTCTCAGTTACAGGCAAACAACATCGAGATTTGGCTGGACGATTACCATAGCAACAACAAACTCGCAAATATGTCTCTCGGCACTATCTTTTGGGATCGAATCAAAATCGATAAAAGCTTTCTCAAGCACGCAGATCTAGAGTCAATACGAGCATTAGAGTACTTTTTAGCACCATTTTGTTCTCGCGGTTTGATTTTTGAAGGTGTCGAAACCCCCCTGCACCATCAGATGCTTAATGAATCTCAATCCTTGGTACAAGGCTATTACTATTCACGCCCTTATACATTGCAGTCTGAACAAGCTGTTTCGTTGTGTTCTTAACAAACGACTTTCTTTTCCTAGTCTGCTTTGTTGCGGAATAGTGAATTCGCCAAGAATTGGTGCCTAAATTAAGAATAAGCCTCTTAGCCCACTTAAGCTATCTACCAAGCGATAAGGTTCTAGTTAGTTTATCACCGCTTGAGGAATATCATGTGGAGTGAGTTATTCTTTTACACAACAAAGCCCAGTGGATATAGAAGACCACGGGGTTATCCGTGAATGAATACCAATTCTAAAATTACGGCGCTAGCTATTTGTATATTTGGCCAACGCTTTAGCATTGTAACCAGTAATTACCCCGGGCATGCCCGAAGGTATCCTTAGCTTAGTGGCGTGAAAACAACTAAGCGTTATTGTAATAAATATTTAGTGTGGAGTGGATAGATGAGTGCAAGCCTTCGCGTTATCGGAACGACGTGTTTTATAGTAATGATGTTGTTAATCAATAGAATGTTTGGTGAGATTGAAGGAACTAGGTTTTTGGGGTTTTCGATGCTTATCGTTTCAATCTTCTTTGCTTTTAAAAACGAAATTGAATTAGTCTTTGGTGGTAAAAAAACGGGTATAGTTTTTACTGGTTTAAATAAAACTTTAGTTATAATTCCATTATTTGTAGTATCACTGCTCATAATTTTTTACCCAAAAGAGATACTCCCTTTTTTGCAAAGACCTGGAAGTAAGTAAAATTATTTTTTGACTGATGCTGGCTGTTTTCTGGCGGGTATCATGTGAAACAGCAGCTTGATGGACGGTTAGACCTAAGAAATTACAACGCACAAGTTGGTGAAACTTACACGATGATCAAAGCATTGAATAAACTTACTACGCTCGGTATGCCTAAAAGGGGAATACAAAGACGAAATATGCCTATATTCCCAAGTGACTTCAAGGTGTGGCTCCTGAGCGTTCCGTTGGATTTGAACCCAAGGAAAACAGGTTGCAACAGTCATTAAAAAAGGATGCCACTTGGGCATCCTTTTGCTTTTATCCGTTTACTGACTGCGGATTAAACGTCGTAAGTTGTAGACGCTGTGTCGCCGCCTGTACCAGTCCAGTTAGTGTGGAAGAACTCACCACGTGGACGGTCAATACGCTCGTAAGTGTGAGCACCGAAGTAGTCACGTTGAGCTTGAAGCAGGTTCGCTGGTAGACGAGCTGTTGTGTAACCGTCTAGGAAAGATAGCGCTGAAATCGTACATGGCATTGGGATACCAGACTCTAGAGATTTCGCTGCTACTTTGCGCCATGCTGCTAGGCTGCCTTGTAGGATGTTTTTGAAGTACTCATCAGAACCTAGGAACGCGATGTCTGGGTTCGCTTCGTACGCATCACGGATGTTGCCTAGGAACGCAGAACGGATGATACAACCACCACGCCACATTAGAGCTACGTTACCGTAGTTTAGGTCCCAACCGTTCTCGTTAGAAGCTTCGCGCATTAGCATGAAGCCTTGAGCGTAAGAGATGATCTTAGAAGCTAGTAGCGCTTGACGTAGTGCATCAACCCACTCTTGCTTGTCGCCTTCAACTGGAGTGATTGTCTTACCGAATAGAGACTCAGCTTCAACACGTTGGTCTTTCAGTGCAGATAGACAACGAGAGAATACAGACTCAGAGATAAGCGTTAGTGGAATACCTAGGTCTAGTGCGTTGATACCAGTCCATTTACCAGTACCTTTTTGGCCTGCTGTGTCTAGGATCTTCTCAACTAGAGGCTCACCGTCTTCATCTTTGTAGCCAAGGATGTCAGCCGTGATTTCAACAAGGTAGCTGTCTAGTTCAGTCTTGTTCCAATCAGCGAATACTGCTTGCATCTCGTCTGCAGACATACCAAGACCATCTTTCATGAACTGGTAAGCTTCAGTGATAAGCTGCATGTCGCCGTATTCGATGCCGTTGTGTACCATCTTAACGAAGTGACCAGCACCGTCGTTACCAACCCAGTCACAACATGGCTCACCAGCGTCAGTTTTTGCAGAGATACCTTGGAAGATTGGCTTAACCGCTTCCCAAGCTTCAGCCGCGCCGCCAGGCATGATTGAAGGACCAAAACGTGCACCTTCTTCACCACCAGATACACCAGTACCGATGAAGTGAATGCCTTTCTCACGGCAATGTGCTACGCGACGGTTTGTATCTGGGTAGTTAGTGTTACCACCGTCGATGATGATGTCGCCTTCGTCTAGAAGCGGAATTAGGTTGTCAATGAACGTGTCAACAACGTCACCTGCACGAACCATAAGCATCACTTTACGTGGTGTTTCTAGCTTCTCTACTAGTTCTTCTAGAGAGTATGCACCGATGATGTTTGTGCCTTTCGCTGGACCTTCCAGGAACTCGTCTACTTTAGCAGCAGTACGGTTGTGAGCCACAACTTTAAAGCCGTGGTCGTTCATGTTTAGGATAAGGTTTTGACCCATTACAGCAAGGCCGATTACACCGATATCACCTTTCATTGTTTCTCTCCAATTGTCTTTTATTCGACCAGCGGCCGCATTAAGCGATTTTTGCCGCTGCGTCTAAATCTAAATACCATTCCGTCAGACCCGCTTTCGCTTGGATCTTCGCTGCCGGATATGGAAGTACGCGTGCTGGTGAGCTATTAATCTCTTCGATAATGTCTGCTTTACCAGCGCCAAGTACCAAGTAACTGATGCGCTTCGCTGCTTCTAGTACGCGTGCCGTTTTCGATACACGAATCTGACCAGACTCAGGATGAGAAGCCAATACTGATAGGTTCTCATCATCGTAGTTTGTCTGACCTGGGAACAGCGATGCGGTATGACCGTCTGCGCCAACACCAAGTAAGATCCAATCAAACACAGGAGTGCCATTTTCAGTTGGAATCACTTCTGCCATCTCTTTCGCAAAGCGCTGTGCTTCAACTTCTGGCTCGTCTTCACCACGAATGCGGTGGATGTTCTCAGCAGGAATGCTTACTTGGCTAAATAGTAGCGTATTTGCTTCACCGTAGTTGCTTTCTGCATCATCAGGAGCAACGCAACGCTCATCACCCCACCAGAAGTGTAGGTTTTGCCACTGAATTGACGTCGCGTAAGCTTCTGTTGCCAATAGCTTAAACAGCATTTTAGGTGTGCTGCCGCCAGAAAGAGAGATGTGAACAGGTCGGCCCATTTCGCTAAACGCTTTCATGTCGTTAGCAAGGCTTTCTACTACCTGCTCTGCTGTTTGGTAGATCTTATGGTTGATCATAGTTCGCAGTAGTCCGTATCTGTTAGGTTTTTACAAGGGAAGCGCCATGCGCGGTTAGCTCGCTGTAGCAAGTCGTCCGCCTCTTTTGGTCCCCATGTACCACATGCGTATCCGAATAGCGCTTGTGGGTCTTGCTTGAAATCTAGAATTGGTTGTACGTATTTCCAACACGCTTCAACCGCATCGCTACGAGCAAATAGCGTTGCATCACCGTTTAGGGCATCAAGTAATAGACGCTCATAAGCAGTCAACATTTGGGTTTCTTGCAGGTCAGCGTAGTGGAAGTTCATTTTCACTTCCTTCGCTTTGAAGCCTGCACCCGGCTCTTTCAGACCAAAGCTCATTTGGATGCCTTCGTCTGGCTGAATACGAATAATCAGCTTGTTCTCTGGTGCGTTTTGACCAAACACTGGGTGTGGTGTCTGTTTAAAGTGGATAACCACCTCAGTAACACGAGTCGGTAGACGCTTACCTGTACGTACGTAGAAAGGCACGCCATTCCAACGCCAGTTGTTGATGTAAGCTTTCAGGCCGATGTAAGTCTCAGTACGAGAATCGTCTGCTACGCCGTTCTCTTCACGGTAACCAGGAAGTTGTTGACCACGAACTTCAGACGCCGTGTACTGACCCAATACTAGGTCGTTGCGAAGTGCGTCTTCATCCAGTGGTTTAAGACACTGAAGCACTTTCACGACTTCATCACGCATCGCGTCAGCATTGATTTGTGCAGGTGGCTCCATACCAACCATTGCCAATACTTGTAGCAGGTGGTTTTGGAACATGTCGCGTACTGCACCAGAACCATCGTAGTAACCGCCACGCTCTTCTACACCTAGGAATTCTGCACCTGTGATTTCCACGTAATCAATGAAGTTACGGTTCCACAGTGGCTCAAACATAGCGTTAGAGAAACGAAGTACAAGAAGGTTTTGAACCGTTTCTTTACCTAGGTAGTGGTCGATACGGTAGATTTGGTGCTCTTGGAAGTGCTCGTGAATTTCTTTATCCAACGTACGCGCTGATTCAAGATCGTAACCAAAAGGTTTCTCAATGATCAGACGTTTCCAACCATCATCCTCGTTATTCAGACCGTGCGCTGCAAGGCTTGCAGGGATCACGCTGTAAAGGCTTGGTGGTGTAGCAAGGTAGAAAAGCGTATTACGTTGTTCGAATTGATATTCGTCTGCGAGTTGGTCTAGTCGAACCGCCAACTTGCTGTAATCTTGTGTGTCAGAAGTATTGATTGCTTGGTAATGCAGGTGGTTGATAAATGCATCAAGCGTTTCTGGCTCTGTCTTTTCCATTTCCTGAAGCGATTTTTTCAACTTCTCGCGGTAAGACTCGTCACTGTATTCAGTACGACTTACACCTAGAATGGCAAAATTCTCTGGAAGCTGCTTGTTCGCATAAAGGTGGTATAGAGCAGGAATTAACTTACGGTATGTAAGGTCACCTGAAGCACCAAAAATAACGATGCTGCTGTTTTCTGGTATTACCATCATCTTTCCCTTAAAAACGAGGTACTTATTGTGTGCCCGGATACGGCTAAAAGGATTGAGCCAACCCTATCAATGGCACCCCAAAATAGAAAATTGGTCTTACCTATTACGTTGATAGGTAAAGCCTATAGCCCTAAAACCCACCTCAACGGTTGAACTCCTTAACCATAGTTTGAAATTCAACAACTGGCGGTCTTTTAGGACACTTATGTCTCTCGAGTACAACCTTGCACTCTACGGAGGAGATTTCCGACACGGGGGCGTATTGTCTACGACTATTTGATTTACATCAACACTTGGTAGTGCAAACGTTTAAATAATTTACACAATACGACATAAGCAATTGAATATAATGGAATAAAGCCAACTCATTTTGACTGGGTAAAATTCAAGCAAAAACTCTAAATTGAGGAATAATTGTTCAGACTTGCAATCCATTACATAAGTAATGTGCAATAGGCTACATTTGTCATGTCGCGCGTCTTTTGTTGCGTTTGATTTTGACGGAACAACACTCGAGTGTTCTATCAGAGACCTCCCCGATCTGGAGTGGCAAATTCTTAGGAAAATGAAAGCGGCGGGAAATCGTGCCGCCGCTCTTGCATGTAAACAGTACGAGCTATCGAATCACTTTTTTATAACTGCGTTCTGGTCGCCCTACGTTTCCGTAGTTCAAATCCGCTTCTAGCTCACCTGAGCTAATCAAGTATTCCAAATAACGTCTGGCAGTTGTTCGGCTGGCACCAATCTGCTCGCCTGCTTCGTCCGCCGTAAACATGCCTTCTCCAACAAACAAAGCACGAATCTTGTCTAAAGTTACGCCATCAATCCCTTTTGGTAATCGTTGTGGCGTGCTATCTGCGCTCGTACTCGATTGAAGCATCTTATCGACTAGGTTCTGATCCAAGCTTTCTGCAACGTTCAGTTGTTGGCGTTGAGAAATGTACTTTTGCAATGCCGCTTCTAATCTAGGGAACATGACAGGCTTAAGCAAATAATCAACGACCCCACCTCGCATCGCTTGTTGAAGCGTATCTACATCTCTCGCCGCGGTAATTAAAATCACGTCACAAGTTTGATTGTTTGAGCGCAGTGTATTGAGAATCTCCAAACCCGTTCCATCTGGCAAATAAACATCCATCAGTAACAGGTCTGGTTTAAGGATCTCTAACTGCATTTCTGCTTCCATCCGTGTCGTTGCAATGCCCACCACTTCCAAACCGGAGAGTTGGCTCAGATACTTGTGGTGAAGCTCTGCAATGGCAATATCATCCTCGATGATCATGACTCGCGTTGCCGTATTCATACTTGTTCTTCCTTAGGCAAATACACGGTAATTCTCGTCCCATGTTCTGTATTCGGTAGCATTTCAACATAGCCGTGATAACGCGTCGCCAGTTGATTCACAAGGTGTAATCCTACCCCTCGATTCTGGCGAGACTTGGTTGAAATGCCCTTTTTCAAGAGCTCTTGTGGCTCAATGTTTTCCGGTAGCCCACAACCTTGGTCGACCACCTCTAAAATCACTTCGTTTCCGTAATCACTGATCGACACATCAATACTGCGACGCTCTAACGCAAACGCAGATTCAGCACGAATAGCAGACAAAGTCGCGTCAAATGCGTTATCGACAAGGTTGCCGAGAATGGTCACCAAATCTTCGGGGTTTAGCCATTCTGGTAGCGGCTCTAGGCGACTGCCTTCTTCTACCACCAGCTGCAAACCAAGCTCACGAGCACGTTCTGTTTTGCCTAAAAGCATGCCAGCGATAAGCGGATCTTTAATGGTGTCCCGTAAGAACTCAATCATCGCTTGGTAATGCGCAGTCTCTTGCCCAATAAGCTGCTGCACCGCTTCTAGCTCACCCATTTGAACCAAGCCGCTAATGGTGTTGAGCTTGTTTCGGTGTTCATGCGTTTGTGAGCGAAGCAAATCCGCATACTCTTTGGTTTGCGAAAGTTGCTCGGTGAGTTCATTGATTTCATCACGTAAACGGAAGCTCGATACGGCACCGACAATTTTGCCATCCACAAAGATCGGCGAACGGTTTGCGATTAAGCGTTTGTGATTGAGGAAGATCTCGATGTCGTGATCTTCTTGTCCTGTTTCTAACACCGTATACAAATCGCTATCTCGGAGCGTATCGGTCAACGGTTTGTTGAGTGCAGCTTCTCGTTCAATACCCAGAATTTGACATGCGCTACGGTTGATCGAGCGTAATACACCTTGCGCATCAACACTGAGCACCCCTTCTTTTATAGTGCTCATAGTCACATCCAATTCACCGTATAAGCGACCAATCTCTTCCGGCTCAAAGCCCATGATCGCTCGTTGGAATTTACGAGAGGCATAGTTAGAAACAATCGCATTCGCTGCGACCACAACTAATGCCATTACAATCAGAAAGGCAAGAAACGGTTCAATACGATCTTGTAATCGCTCCAACAGATAGCCCACCGAGACAACACCGATAATGTTGCCCTGAGCGTCAAAAATAGCCGCTTTACCACGCACCGAATAGCCCAATGATCCTTGAGCCGTTGAGATATAGGACCGCCCTTCGACCAACGCTCTTTGGTTATCACCGCCTTTCATCGGCTTGCCAATACGTTCGTCGACGGGGTGAATCAGACGCACGCCATTTTTATCGCCGATAACAATAAACGCTGCACCTAACGCATCGGTCATTTCACGAAATCGCTGTTGGTATGGCTCAGGTTGTTGAGATTCGATCATCTCGATGACGATGTGGGATGTCGATAAGAAACGCGCAACACTGAGTGCTTTCTCACCCATCTCTTGTTCTTGATCGAATTTGAGGTAAGTAAAGCCCGCAGCCACAAGGATAAGAAGTTCAATCAAACCCGACAGCGTCATAATAATGAGCATGCGCTTGCGAAAGCTGATCGTTCTCCAACTCATTGATATATCCTTTATCGACTCTCGAACTACCACATCACTGTGACGACGCTCCTACGTTAACACTGAGTTAACAAAGCCGTACCCGCTAAATGACAAATATGTGAACGAGGGAAATAATCTCGCTGGCTGGTGCTCAGTTTTTAGGCGTCAGGGAAGAGAAAATGAGCGTCCACTCTCCTACTTAAGTTACTTTCTGGCTGACAAAGTTAGGGTCTGTTGACCTTTTGAGCTGATTTTTGCAGCGAATTGTTGGGTATTTATACAAGACAGAGACTTTGCGGAGTAGCTTGCCTACATAAGAAGTCGATAACGTAGTAGAAATGACCAACAAATGCTGCCCAAGGGGTTCAGCCAGGCGCCCCCAGCTAAAAAATAAAGGTCATTTGAACTAGCATTTACGGTATCATGCACAATTGATCTAGTTGTAGCTATCCATGAACATACCCACTAAAAACCCGTTATCCTCCAATGTTTCTTGCTCAAACTGCCAAGCATGCTGCTGTCGTCTTGAAGTTATGATTATCTCAGATACTGGCGTTCCAGAAGAATTTATCGAACGCGATCAATATGGCGGTGAGACAATGATGCGACTGGATGATGGTTGGTGCGCAGCGTTAGATAGAGACAGTTTAATGTGCACTATTTATGAAAATCGTCCTTGGATATGTCGCGAGTTCGAAATGGGATCGGATGAATGCCTTGATGAACGAGTTAAGTTCTTATAAAGCAGAATCAGCGGCTTTATTTTGCGTTTACTCCCCTTAACTAGCGGCATGTTAAAGTACACGGTTCGCTCTAAAATGAAAAAATAACATGAGAAAATATTACATTGTTGAAGGCGACACGAGCGCCAAAAAGCAAAAACTGGCTTACCCAAAACTCGCGCTGTGTGACAAGTGTGTCAGTGGCTATGTGGTGATCAGTGAAGAAGAACGCACTTATGAAGAATGCGTAAAGTGTGGAGCCGATGACTAATCACCTGACTTCAATAAAATCATGAGATAACAAGGGGGAGAATGTATACTTTCTGCCTCTGTTTCGTGTCTCGCTTCGATAAACCTCAGCGTAGGTAAATCCCGCCATTTCGATCGATTAATCCCTCGGTAACAACAACCTCACCTAGCTTTGAAACCGCCACAGCTTCAACGCCAGCTTGCTGATTCAAATAAGACATAGATTCTTGCATTGATGGTAAAAACCCTGCTGTGCTCCATATTTCACCATCGACCGAATGCTCCGATAGAATCGTAAGCCCAGCGATATCAGTCTCAATCGGCATTCCCGTTTTTGCGTCCAACAAATGATGGTAACGTTGCCCATTGTTCTGAAAAAAGCGCTCGTTGATCCCGGAAGTGACCATCGACATCCCTTTAAGTGGAACAACGCGAATCACATCACCACGTTCTCCTAACGGATTCTGAATGCCAACATTCCATGCTTGATTCGTATTAGTTGGTGATTGACCAATCGTTAATACGTTCCCCCCCAAACTAATAAAACCATTTTCTACGCCAGCAGAGACTAACTCTCGTTTAACCTGATCGGCGAAATATCCTTTAGCAATGGCACCCAAATCTATCTCCATACCGACGTGGTTTAAATAAACAGAGCATTGGTGCTCATCAAGGATGACTTGGCTAGGGTCAACCAATTTAAGCTTTGTTTCAATCTCTTCACGGCTCGGAACCTTGGCATCTTTAAATCCAATTCGCCACGCTTTCACAAGAGGACCAATCGCAATGTTGAAAGGATGATGTCGGTCTTCACTGACCAATTTTGCCAGTTTAATCAGGGCAAAAAGGTCCGGTTGAACACAAACGGGCGCAATACCTGCGTTTTGATTAACGCGCATCAGTTCCGAATCTGGTTGATTCACCGTAAAACGTTGAGCGTATTGCTCTAGCTGAAAATAAGCTTCTTTTATCAGCTTTTCACCATTGGCGTGGTAAACGACAAGGTCGATGAATGTGCCCATCATCGGAAATCGTGCGCTGTATTTCTTTATGCTCATCTGAAGATCCTGAATGTCCAATGTGAAAAAGAGGGAAGCATCGCTCCCCTCTTAACTGGTACTTCTTAACTTAATGACGATTAAACAAGGTCAGATGCACTTTCACCTGCGATTCGGCCGTAGGTGAAGATGTCGATCAAGGCATTCCCGCCCAGACGGTTACCCGCATGGATGCCACCCGTAACTTCTCCCGCAGCGTACAAGCCTTCGATGATGTTGCCATCTTTACCGATAACGCGCGCTTTAGTATCGATTTTCAAGCCGCCCATCGTATGGTGAACCGATGGTTGGCGAGGTGTGGCATAAAACGGGGCTTGCGCCACTTTCAAACCAAACGCACTCTTATGAAATTCAGGATCATGCCCCTGCTCTACACAGGCATTGTACTGTGCAATCGTATTGGTCAATTCAGCAACTGGCACATTAATCTTCTCAGCTAGCTCTTCTAGCGTATCGGCTTGAACAATAATGCCTTCTTTAATTTCTCGCTCAATGGTTTCATCCGATGTGTTCGCCGCGGTTTGACGAATATTTTCGTCGGCAATCATGTAGATAAGGCCACCATTGTCGAAAAAGGCATCCGAAAGCACGTCGCGACTTCCGCACTCGTCAACAAAGCGCTTACCTTGTTGGTTAACAAACACAAAGTTCTCGGGCGGAACAATCAGCCCCGTAAGCAAAGCACCCGACTTAGGGTCACCGATCGGCATTAACTGCACAAATCCCATGCCTACAAGTTCTGCACCGGCCTTTTCACCGATTTCAATACCATCACCGATAAGCGCTGGTGAGTTGGTGGTTTTGATATCGTCCGCGATTTCTTTCCAGTAGGAGTTGTACTTTTTGATCATTTGAGTGTTTGCACCAAAACCACCTGAGGCCAGAACAACACCATGATTTACGCGCAGTACAAGCTTAGTGCCGTTCGCTTGAACCGCTTTGATACCAACGACTTTGCCATCCTCTACAATCAGATCGGTAGCTCGCGTATCAGTAATAATGCGCCCGTTTTGGTCTTGAATACGTTTTGACAGTTTATCGACAAACTCAACGCCCTTTGGACGCTTTGGTTTATGTGCTCGACGCCACAACGCCCCGACTGGAATTTCCACGACACGGCGGTCAAAGTCGATGCCCTTTTCACTCAACCAATCGATGGATTCCATAGAACGAGAAGTCAGCGTTTCAACCAAGTCATACTGACCATGGATAGACTCACCATTTAAATCAGTGCGTTTACCACCAAGGTAAGTTTGGATGCGATGTAACTCTACCGAATCAAACAAGTACTGTTTGCCACTTTCTAGGTCAGTGAAGTAGTTATCGAGTTGTGATTTCAGCACTTTGAAATCAGCAAGGTACTCATCCACAAATTCTGACTCTGGCGTTTTCGCCAGCAACATTAGCGTCTCTTTCTCACCCGGAAGCGCAGCAAAGTCATTTTGCCATTCAGGTTCTGCAGCATTAACCCAACCACCCGTTCGAACAGTGTTACCACCAATCGCAGGGAACTTCTCAAGCAAAATAACTGACTTACCCTTATCAAGCGCTGTCAGCGTTGCACTCAAACCAGCACCACCGCCGCCAACAACCACAATATCAACGGTTTCTTCGATGGTTTTTGATGACCATTCAACCGCTTCCTTCGCTTTACAACGCAATGCTTCTGAGTTGCCACCAGCCAAATCAACCGCATTTGACACGCCATCAAGAACCGCTTGGCTGCTGACTGTCGCACCTGAAATAACATCGATATTCAGTGTTTGTCCGTCAAGGATCTGCTGCGGAACACGCTCAAAAGCAGGGTTTGCAATACCATCAGACTCTTTAGATGAATCGACAAAAATCTCTAATATTTTATCCTCAGAGAAGGTAACCGTTACTGGTAAGTCACCATTGTGACCGCGCCCATATGCCGTGTACTCGCCCGAATTGAATTTAATCGGAATGTTTTGGAGCTCTTTAATACGTTGGTGTTTTAGCGCTTCGGCTGCACTATCAACAATCATGTAATCCATGATTTCCCAAAGCGGTGTTGGGATCTGCAATGCTTCTTGCTGAGCAATATCAGCAAACTCAGCGCAAGTTTCGTTATCCAGCACCTTACCTGCCCATGTTGGTTCGACCAAATAGCCTTTACCAACACTGACCATGTCATAACCTTGTGCCAATGCACTGTCCGCATCTGCACGTTGAGCGATACCACCAACACCAATGACAGGCACTTTTGCTACGGCATCAGATTGAAGTTGACGATACTTGTCGATAAGTAACTCTTGATCTTCTGGAGTAACAATTGAGTTACGTGCCCAACTGCCCATCGAGAAATGGAAGTAATCTAAGCCTGAACTCGCCAACTTATCCAATAGGAACATTGTGTCTTCAAAGCGAATGCCCGGTTGCTCGATCTCTTCTGGCGAGAATCGGTAACCGATAATAAAATCCGACTTATCATGAGATGACGCGACTTGTTTCGTTTTATCTAAAATCGCAAGAGGGAATCTGGTGCGCTTCTCAATGTTACCACCCCATTTGTCGCGTCGACGATTTGAATGTGGTGAGAAGAATTGTTGGATCAGGTAAGTATTTGCGCCGTGAATTTCAACACCGTCAAAACCAGCGAGGATGGCACGATTGACTGCATTACCGAAGCTTTCAATCATGGCTTCGACCTGCTCTTTTGTCATTTCTAAAGGTGTTTCCGCATTATCACGAAGTGCAGCGACAGGACTTGCCGAAATAGGATGATGACCACCGTTGTATTCAGGGTTAGCCATACGACCGGCATGGTAGATTTGAAGAATGGCTTTGGAACCTTTCGCTTTAATCGCGGTGGCGAGCTTTTTCAAACCTGCTATTTTGCTATCAGTATCAATCCCCAGAGCACCAGGGAAAGCACGACCGTAATTCTCAACGAAAGCACTTTCAACAATAATTGCGCCAGCATCACCTGAGCGAGCGGCGTAGTAATTGATCATCTCTTGAGTCACCCCGCCATCAAAAAAAGCGGACTGAATCGTCATCGGTGCCATCACGATGCGATTGCTGAGTTTGACCCCTGACTGAAATACGATTTCATCGACTAACTGAGCCATAAATAGTTTCCTTTAACAGATTAATTCTCATATGAAACGCACCTGCAAAAAGGATTTACTCATCACAAGCATTTTTGATATGAGAACCAGTCAGATCCTCTAATAACCTCAAAAATATTATTGATTTATGCGCATGAGTAAAATGAATCGTTTGCATTTTTAACATGATTTTATTGCATTAATAAAAATCAGAATGCCTTTCTCGCAAAGAGTTAAGTCGAAATAAGTAGAGATAAAGGCAAAAGGGAGTACGAGTTAACAACGCTGCAACAGTGACAACATTTGACGCTTTAAAATCATCAGGTTCATGCTTATGTCACGTACGCGATCCATCATTGATAAGCGAAACGAAATATAAAAAAGCAATAAAATCGCCAGCCAAATAATGTTGTTATTTATTCAACACCATACATAAATTGCCATCTAAATCTTGAACACGATCACATCAAATTTATCGGTTTTTGAGGCGTTTTGAGACTTTCCATCGTATAATTTTTAGTCAAGAAGCCAGAGAGAGCTTCGGCAAAAGAAAGCAGCCAACTGGAAGTCTATTTAACGCTCAACACTTGCGTCAGAAAATTTGAAGACACATTGATAAAAATACAAATACTGACGTTAAGACAATCACTTAGACACCATCTGCCACTGCAATAACTATAAACAGAGGCGCTTTTATAGTTAGAAGGAACACCTAAACATGGAACGCGATACATTTGGAATTTGCCTGAATAAGGCTATGCTGTCAGAGAATATGTATTCAACGTTTACTCACGTCAGAGCTTACGAAAAGAGTGATGCCAGCTCCCCAGATCTTAAGGTGCTGCTATCGTTCCCACAGATGAGTGGTAAAGACCTGCTGAATACAATGCGAGGTTCTCGCCAACTTGAGTGGAGAGCAGAGTTTCACTGCCCTTCCATGAAATAAAAAACAACACAGCTGCGCTCAAGTGGTCTACACTCAGTTGAGCGCAACATTTCTCCAACAATTCTTTTCGCCAATCACTTAACACTTTCGAATGAATACTTTATATTAGAGCTAATACTCTAAAGAAAAGCAGCTACTATGAAACAAACCGGAAAGTTCTGGATCTTGGGCCTTCTCAGCAGCTCAATTTCTCTTGCCTGTCAATCGGCTCCCATCACATTTGATGACGCATGGAAATTGTTGTTAGAAAACAACTATTCACTAAAAGCACAGCGTGCGAACGTTGAAAGTTACGAATACCAACAAAGTGCGACAGACAACCTTAATCTTCCACAAGTCAGCATCGGAGCGAATTACACGCGCTTAGACACTGACGTAACGGTCTCGGGTCAGCAGTTATTCGACAGTACTGGGCAACAAATCAGCGTGCCACCAGTCTTTCAACCTATCTTTAGTGCACTTGCGAATACTACTTCAACGATCACTGAGCGTGACATCTTCTCCTCTTCGATTCGTGCTATCTGGCCAATCTTTACCGGTGGTCGCATTAATGCTGCTCAATCAGCAGCAGAAGGTAAAACAGACGAAGCAAAAAGCCAACTCGCGATGGAGCAACAGGCGCGTTTTGAAGATCTCTCTAAATACTACTTCTCGGTTGTATTAGCGAAAGAAGTGCTGGCGACTCGCCAAGCCGTCGAAAAAGGCTTAACCAAACACCGTGATTTTGCAATTAAGATGGAAGAGCAAGGCCAGATTGCAAGAGTTGAACGCCTTCAAGCAGAAGCATCACTAGACAAAGCGAAAGTAGAAACTCGTAAAGCGGCCAGCGATTTAAGTATTGCCCAAGCTGCTCTTGGCAAAATCTTGGCGCAGAATGATTCGGTAGAACCATCAGAATCACTCTTCATCAATGACAACCTTCCTCCATTGAATGCTTTTGTCGATCAAACTCTATTGACCTACCCTGGCTTGGATTTATTAAATGCGAAACACAAACAAGCATCGAGCCTGATAAAAGCCGAGAAAGGCAAATACTATCCAGAAGTCTATTTGTACGGTGATTACAACCTGTATGAAGACGACTCACTTGCCAGTCAAATTAAGCCCGATTGGTTAGTTGGTGTCGGAGTGAATATTCCGCTTATCGAATCCACTGGTCGCAGCGAAAAAGTAAAAGCAGCGCAAAGTATGGTCACGCAAGTGGATGCACTAAAGTCACAAGCCAAGCAAGATTTGTCGCTTCTGGTACAGAAAACCTACCTAGAGGCGCAGCAAGCCATTGATGAGGTCCAAGGTTTAGAATCCAGTATCGCCCTTGCAGACGAGAACCTACGCTTACGCGAAAAAGCCTTCACTCAGGGCTTATCGTCATCTTTGGATGTGGTCGACGCGCAACTGTATGTCGCCAGCGTAGAAACACAGCAATCTGCGGCGCGTTTCCGCTATCTAATTTCTTTGACCAAACTATTAGCACTAAGTAGCGAAATGAACAGCTTCGCTCAATACCAACATACTGCTTACGTTCCAGCATCAACATCCAAAGAGGCAAAATAAGTCATGGCAGCAAAATCTCTAAAACCCACTCTACTATCAATTTGCGCTTTGGGTGTCGCTTCTTGGGTTGGTTATCAGTTCTACCAAGCGTATCAACCGGAACCAGCACGTTTACAAGGGTTGATTGAAGCGCAGCAATACAGCATCTCTTCTAAAGTGCCAGGACGTATTGATGAAGTTATGGTACGCAAAGGCGACGACGTAACAAAAGGTCAGTTAATCTTTACCCTTCACAGCCCTGAAATCGAAGCAAAGCTAGAACAAGCAAAAGCCGGTGAAAAAGCCGCTGGCGCGTTGGCGTTAGAAGCAGAAAAAGGCGCGCGTGAGCAACAAATTCAAGCAGCAAAAGACCAGTGGTTGAAAGCACAAGCGGCTGCTAATTTGATGGAAAAAACTTACCAGCGCGTAAATAACCTCTACAAAGATGGCGTTGTCGCAGAACAAAAACGCGATGAGGCGCTGACTCAGTGGCAAGCTTCTAAGTACACCGAGAGCGCAGCGTTCCAAATGTACAACATGGCAAAAGAAGGTGCGCGTAGCGAAACTAAAGTCGCCGCAGCAGAAAAAGCTCGTATGGCAGCTGGTGCTGTTGCCGAAGTAGAAGCCTACGCGAAAGACACACAAATCTTCAGCTGGTTTGATGGTGAAGTCTCTCAAGTACTACTGCAAAGTGGTGAGCTGTCTCCTCAAGGCTTCCCGGTTGTGACGGTTATCGATACGCAAGACTCATGGGCAACCCTTAACGTACGTGAAGATTTGCTCAAACACTTTACCAAAGGTACTACGTTCGAAGCTTATCTGCCTGCCCTTGATAAAGACGTTGAGTTTAAAGTAACGCATGTTGCCGTTATGGGTGACTTCGCGACATGGCGCGCCACAGATGCATCAAAAGGTTTTGATCTTCGTACATTTGAAGTCGAAGCTCGCCCTACCCAGCCAGAGCCTGAGCTTCGAATG
Source organism: Vibrio sp. 10N.222.52.B12 (assembly GCF_002875385.1). NCBI lineage: Bacteria > Pseudomonadati > Pseudomonadota > Gammaproteobacteria > Vibrionales > Vibrionaceae > Vibrio > Vibrio sp. 10N.222.52.B12. Next base: position 54,297 of record NZ_MDAW01000141.1, read on the forward strand.
GGCATGAGCGTCGTGGTTGACCTGTAATCGCGTTGGTTTAGTACTATGACGATTCAAATCTCACAACGACAGGTCCTAAGGCGCGATAAGTGGTTGCTGTCTTGCCTTACTTGGGTGCCGATCTTATTGGCAATCAGTATTTGGGGGGTATTCTCTGCAGGCATTGCCAGAGATCTTCCTATTGGCGTGGTCGATTTACAGCACTCACAGTTGTCACGCAAGATGATTCAATCTCTTGATGCCTCATCCACCCTTTCTGTTGATTACCACTACGTCAGTTCAACAGAGGCCAAAAATGCGATGATTGAAGGTGATATCTATGCCTATGCAGTGATTCCCCCTCAATTTGACCAAGACATTCTTTTGCATCGACAACCGCAGCTCTCCGTCTTTTTCAACAGCCAATACATTTTGGTTGCGAAGTTGATTAACTCCGCGGTCGCGCAATCTCAAGGGTATTTTGATGCTCAGCTTGAAGCCATGGGTAATCTAGCGAAAGGCAATACCACAACGTTAGCCGCCATTGGGCAAGCCGTGCCGATTTCCACCCAGATTACTGCTCTGTTTAACCGTAACACTAACTACGCTCAGTTCTTGGTAACCGCGATTGTTCCAGCTATCTGGCAAATCTGTGTCGTGGTCAGCACCATTTTGATCCTCGCGGCGCATTTCCGTTTATATGGTAATGGCCATAACAGCTTCGCGTTCTTAGGCGAACGTCCTTTCACTCGACTAAGCAAAATTCTGAGCCAGTACATTCCTGTATTTATGGCACAAGGCGCGCTGTTCTTAGTTTGGTTCTATGTGGTGCTAGATTGGCCGATGGAAGGCAGTTATCTGGCAATGTTATTCGCGCAATTCGTAACGACCATTGCATGCATCATCATGGGGGCATTGTTCTTCTTCCTATCCATGGACCCAGCACGCGCGATGAGCTTTGCTGGCGCATTTACCGCACCGAGCTTTGCATTCATGGGCATCACCTTCCCAGTTTCAGACATGAACACATTGGCGCAAGCATGGCGAAGTCTACTACCGATCACTCATTACATTGAAGTACAAGTGGATCAAGCAAATTACGGCGCTAGTGTAGCGCAATCTATCGGCTCCCTATGGCCGATGGCTGGGTACGTTATTCCGTTATTGATGACGGCGGCTTTGATGGCAAAACATCGTAATACCGCCTTACTCAATAGCGCAACTGGTGCTGATGGTAAGCAGGGGGCAATATGAACTTATGGCAATTGATTAAAACCGAGTTACGCTCAGTGATGACCAATCCTGTCGTGGTACTGACTGTCTTTGGTGGCGTAGTGTTTTACTCGTTCTTATACCCACTTCCGTACGCGCAACAAACGCCAAGAGAACAGCCGATAGCGATCGTGAATCTCGATGGAAGCCAAACCAGCTTGAAGCTTGAGCGTATGGTCGATGCGACGCCACAAGTTAAAGTTGTGACACGCCTACACACCATTGCTGACGCGAAACAAGCGTTCTTAAATCGTGAAATCACCGGTTTCTTGGTGATTCCAGAACACTTCTACAAAGATTTGATGCTTGGCAGCAGCCCTACTCTGGCTTATGCGGCTGATGCCTCTTACTTCTTGGTCTACGGCACCGTGGTAGAAGGCTTGGCAACAGCAGGCGGTACGCTTGGTGCTCAAGTTAAAGTAAGCAAGATGGTGATCGATGGCGTGCCACTAAGCATGGCGAGCCACGATTACTCTGCGATTAAGCTGAACATGAAGCCTACCTTCAACCCAACGATGGGCTACATTGAATACGTGGTGCCAGCGGTGTTTGTTCTGATCCTTCAACAAACATTGATCATGGCAGTCGGTTTGCAAACGGGTACACAACGTCATGGTCGCGGTTATTGGTCACAAGTTCCAACTGGCGCTCTACTATTTGCCAGAACATTAGTCTTCGTCGCTATCTACTACCTACTTAGCGCCTACTACTTTGGCTTCAGTTTTGAACGCTTGAACGTCAACCATGTCGCCAACGCAGGTGAGCTACTCACCTTGTTATTGCCATTCTTACTTGGTTGTTGTGGTTTAGGTTTGTGGCTCGGATACTTGCTACCAAGACGCGAGCTGGTGACATTGGTCGTACTGGTTAGCTCAATGCCATTAATCTTCTTGGCAGGCTTTATTTGGCCAGTTGAGTCGATCCCTGCCCCGCTACTTTGGTTTGCCGATTTGAGCCCAAGCACTTGGGCAATCAAAGGCTTTTTATCACTCAACCAAATGGGCGCAACGTGGCAGCAAGTCGCAAAACACTGGACTGCTCTTTGGGTGCTTACAGTACTTTGGGGCGGCGTTGCTTACTGGATTGCCAAACGCAATACCAAACCAGTAGTAACGGAAAGCTTAGGTTAACGGCTTTTCATCCAATTAAGAAAGGGGCTCACGTAGCCCCTTTTTGTTTGCTCGGATATTCTAGTAACTGAGTTGAGTAGAAGAGTCACTGGCTTATTTCTGGACGAAAACACATTAGGATATAGATTCTAACGTGCCAAAATTGGATTAGAAAAAGTATCTTGAAGCCTTAGTTTTTTAAGGCCGCCTAGAATCATTAGGACTTACAGTACTCCTCTTTAACTAAATTGGCTTTTCCTCCGTAATTATATTTTTAGATAAATCTTTTAACTTTTTAATGAACACATCCCAGTTATAACCAGCAATACCACCAATAGATAAATACCCTAAAGTGGCAGTGTAATGGTCTTTTGTATCAAGCCCCCCGGATAACACTACTAAGCCACTTTGAATAATGGCGAATGCTAGAGTCCCTATTATCAAAGCTAGTAGAGGAGAAAACATAAATCCCCAAAGGTGGTCTTTATCAAAGGCTTTTTCGATTGCCTGATATCTGTGGAAAGACACAATAGCTAAAAGAGCACCTCCAAGGACTGCTCCAACTTGTGTAAAAAGTAATGAAACAGCTACGCTTGGCAAAGCATGATCTTTGTCGATAGCCCATAAGGTTGAAATGCTGGAAAAGTTAGATACCCACCCATCAATGAGTAGCCAGATAGCTCCTAAAGTACAAACAAAAATGTATGGTGGAACTAAATACAGCAGAAAACCACCATTACTTATTTGGGATAGAGTTTCACTTTCTTCACTCGTGTTGGAATAGCTCATTTATTGCCCTTTAATCCGCTCTCTACGGTATTTCAATTTTTTGATCGTTGAATTAGACACTTAGTTCGTCAAAGAAGCTAACTGTAACTGGTATATCACTGTCAGCGTTATCGTACGAAACAGGAACGGTTTGCTTAAACAGCAACATTACTTTCAATTCGTTTATAGATTTCAGCTTCAAGTAATCTCTTAATTTATCGATGTTTTCATCCAAAACTTGGAAGCGATCCATGTGTTTCCTTAGGCGATCTGGCTTGCCATCTGATTTTATCACGCCTCGAAATTCATATGTTTGTTTTGCTATTTCACCTTGAGTTTTGGCAAACTCTAAGTCTTTACATTCAACGAGGTAGACGATTTTTTCGGAAGGGTTCCATGCGAGTACATCAACATCACCAAAGTCTTTCTTGGTTCTTTTTTTAAGAATCTTGCTGACCTTCACATCAGCCTCAACTTTCCAGCCCAAGCTATTGAACTTGTCAGCGGCTTCTTGGTTGAATCTGTGCCCTGACTTATTTCGTTGCTCTCCAATCCATTTTTTCATCGCCTTGGTGTAGAAAAATGAGCCGTCTAGAGTTGCGTCAAATGAATTGGATAAGCAATACAAAACCCCTCTTCTTATTAAGCTTGGGGCTATAACAAGCTTATCTCCAAGTATGATTAATGGTCTCGCTGTCAATGACAACCTGCGTCGATATCTCCATGGAGAAATATCGCTTACGCGATAACCTGAAGATAATGCCATCCAGCTGGATCTTTGTGGTAGGGTAAATCTATCTATAAAAGCTTTCAACGCAGCATCAGATACACCACTAGCATTCGATTGATAAAACAGCTCTGAGCATGAGATTTCATAGACAGCTTTGTTTTTTTCGACCCCAATATTTTCAAAAACATCTAAGATTTTTCTGGCCTCATCGATAGATACCCCAAACTCTTCATGCCAAGCAGCCTCGAACTCTTGACCTAGTAGACCGGCAACCTTTTCATGAACTTTTGGTTCAGAGAAATGATCATCATATTTATTTGAAGCATGTTTTATCATCACTGTCTGAACGGACTTACCATAAGGGTTTACTACGGTGTCATACGCAGTGTGATCGAATTGTACATCACCATATGTGGAAAGCCTTAGATGGGGCTTAACCAACTCATACATAATCGAATCTGAAAGATTGCCATATTGGAAAATTGCGGTTGCAAAAGTTATTAGTTTAGTTAAATCCAGATGATTTGGAACTTTTCCGCCATCATCTAAGGATTCACAGATGGCCATTTCGATTAGAATCCTAGACCCCGTAAGTGCAGAATTATTTGAAGAAATTCGCTCCAATACGACTGAATATACATCATCCTTATCATTATGAAGTCCAAGCATTGCTTTGAAAGTACGCTGCCAATGCTCAATATCTGCTTCTATAGCAGTATGATTTTCAAGCAAGAAAATAATTAGTGCTTTCTTGTTAAAAGACCCCAAGTATGACTGAATTTCCTTCCAAAGATTCAAAGTTAAATCTTGTAAATATTGCGTGCATTCAGTTATGCCGTAGATATTGCATGGCTCGGTATGGCTTTCCGACTTCCATGCTAACCCAATTTTAATGGTGGCATCATCAAAACGGTCTAATGCTAAAGGTTCTGGTAAGCTCATTTTGACGTAATCCAGAAAGGATTGTGCGGTGAGCATATGCACTTCTTTACCATAATTATCTGTAAAAACATGACCTAAAACACTTTCAACTAGCTCATCATGGTCATTACATTCAACAGACTCTTTTATGAAAACAGTAAGCAATGACTTTATGATGGTTCTTTCAGCAATGTTATCGGCCCGATGAAATGCAAGAAAAAAGTTTTTTAAGAACTTACAGCTTATATGCAGACTGCCGTCTACTACAGATGTAGAGGTCTTTATTAAATTGCTTAGAGTTTCTGGGGCAAGAACTTGAGATACTTGAGTAGGGACATCAATATCTTCAAATTCAATCTTAAAACAAACATTAGTGTATGATGAAGAGCAGGCTAATTCAGATAACGCAAAATCAGTCCTATATATCCAATTACAGACTCCATGCCACAATCTATATAAAAGGTCTTTATTCTGGTTTTCATTATGTAATGGAATACACCACCATGAGCATAGATTCCCTTCGATCAAGCCTAGCAATTGACCATTTTCAAGGTTATCTATCGATCCATAAATTGGTTTGAAACGGTCTTCTTTGAAGTAACTACTTGTAGTCAACCTTCTGACAGAAATTACCTCACCATATGGGTTTAAAACTTTATGTATATCGTCCTCATTTTGAACTTCCCAACGAACATCTAACAGAGCATTCTGTGTGATCATCATAAATATTGATGATAAGTTACCAACGTCTTCATCAAATGCTGAATGAGGGATAATGTTAAAATCGTTTTCTTTGGCCCAGCTATATAGATTGAGTAAGCCGTTTACATTTTGAGTGTGGACTCTAACATCATGTACTCTTTGTTTAGCTTCAATCAACCGCCAGAAAGTAAATGGATTCATACTAGTGATTCGATTGAATGTATCTAAATCAGGTGCAGGGACAGATTCTAAAAGCCAGTTGCTAGACTCCGATTCACCTTCAAGTGATATCATTACTGAGCGCCCCCAACCACAGCCAACAAGAATGCTAAGGCCGCTCTTAAACCCATCTCTTTTTGACGAGTAGCCATGCGCTTTCTGAATTCTTTCCGCAATAGCACTTTCTAAGTCAGAGTTCGAAGTCGATGCACCGTTAACAAGTCCATTTTGATAGTCGCAAAAATCATCAAAAAACAATAAGAAATGTACGTATCTATGTCCATCAATACCAACGAGAGCGTCTGCACCGACAATACTTCCTTTTGAATCTATAAATGGTGAGAACGGTACATTACTTATTTTGCCCAGTAACCGCGAGTCTTCAGAAAAGAATCTAGCATATCTGACTTGCATGGCATGTTGTAGCTGATCTAATAAACCAAACCTATTAGCCTGTTCGATCACAAAGAGACGAATTGCGACACTTATTGCTGTTGGCAAAGCTAAGATATAAGAGCCATCTTGTGCCCTGTAAATAGGCTTACGTTCTAATGAGGAGCTTCCAAAAGCTTCATTAGTAAGCGAAATGAGATCTGAGTTTTCAAAAATAAATGGCTTAAGGTCCTTCTCTGAGATTCCCAGTTGAGTTAGGTCATCCAAGGAAAAACTGACTATATTACGTTTTTCAGTTGATATATAAGAATGGAAGTCCCATTCAGAACGAGGGTAATCACTCCCTTTCTGATAACGATTCAAACTTTTCCTAAAAATGGACTCATTCGATAAGATGAGGATAGCTATTACTGATTTCTTTATACCTGAAAACGGTTTATTGTCTGGCATTTCATCTATCAGGTCGATAAAGATTTGTGTATAGAAACATGAGCTTTCCCAAAGCCCATTGAGGATCATATACGACCCTTTGATTGAATTGGCTACCCCAACCATCGTATCTTCAGCCGGATCTTCCCATGAACCAATATATGTAGAATGAATGCCATCAAATAATCGACCTATTTCAACCGCATTTATTACTTTCTGACCACGATGAGATAGAAAAAGCTGATGAATCATCGCCTCAGTAGTTACCAAGTTACTATGGAGCTCTTCTTCGTATAGTAGTCCCGCTAGTTTTATAAGAGCGTCTTCAAAGTCAAAGCCATCAATTAGCTCACTGATATTATGAGCTGTCCTAAATTGTCCAAAAGTAGGACTCATCATTTGTTGGCTAGCACTTAACATAGCTGAATCGGAAAAATCCATATCATCAATATTCATATCTACAATTCTTGTGTTTTTAGTTGTATTTAAAAGACATTTTTACCGCTTTAGAAGCAACTCAAGTGGGTTAGCAACATGGGTAGTGGCTTCACTGACTTCATCTAAAACAAAGTCTAGTGCTCTCTCTCGTATCCCACGCTTAACCTTGCAAGGGCAAACTAAGGCTTTGTAACGTAACAGTGCATTTTTGATGGTATCGTGAGCATCAGTAATCCACAGTTCGTTATTAAGAAACACCACCGCCAGCTTCGCTCAATATTTCAACAGGCTCATGGCTTTCTTCAAGAAGAATAACCATCTAAAGATGCAAGTATTCTGCATTTGACTCATACCCATCCGACTCTTTCACGCAAGCAATCCCTCGCGTAAATCTAGAGTAGTGCCAATAGATTTTTGGATTAATTGGTAAAGACTCTGCTGGAAGTGGGTATGGTTCGGGTAACATCATGATTTTCCGAGTTTAGCGATCAGACTACTAATACAAATAATTGTATTATATGTGCAACCACAGACATAATAATATGTGTAAGATCAATTAATTAACTATAAACACCATGTTCGAAGCGAACATATTCTTACATTCATCGCAACACAGATAAGTATTAGAGAAAATAGCCCAAATGATAACTTGGAGGCATGAAGCTTAAGCGGCGGGCAAACTTACAATAAACAAAAACGGTTTAGATCAACAGAACTAAACCGTTTCTATCAAGTTAGAAAAAGGTTCTTCAAACCATAAATCGTACTACGAACCTATCTAACGGAAACTTGGGATAATTGCTGGTATCCCTGGTAGTAGACCAACCAACGCCATTACGCTTGTTAACACAACAAACATAATGCCAGGCAACACCCAACGGCTCATTTTACTGAGTTCCCCACTACGTTCTTTGCAGCCGACTAAGCCTAAGTTATCTAATAGCATAGTGAGCGACCAGCCAAATGCAGGGTTAACGAGCGCTGAAGAAAATACAACAATCGCCGCCGATTGAGTGGTTTTCCCTTCGCGCGTCATCTCCATTCCTGCTTCTAGCAAAGGCACAAATACCCCAACAATGAGCGCAACACAAAGTACTGGTTGCCATATCGCTAAATCCATTGGGTAGCCCCAAACCGCGGCGATGATACAGAACAGTGCCGTCAGCAAAGCACCAGCAGGAATAGGACGTTTAGCGATAGCCGCAGGAACGATGTAAGTCCCCCACGAAGACGTAAAGTTAGTACCACCGAGCAGAGAACCGAACGTCTGACGAATTGACGCAGTGGTCATCGTATCGTCGATGTTCATATGTACTTTTTCTGTACGTTCTGGATAGCTGATTTTTTGAAACACTTGATGCCCTAAAAAATCTGGCGACCACATGGCTACGGCCAAAATAGCAAAAGGCAGTACGACCATGAAGTGTTCAATCGTCGGTAAACCTAGCATCCAGCCCGTATCTTCCCCCCACCAATACATAGGATTCATATTGGGTAAGCCGGGCTCGGTTTGAAAAGAAAACGGCGCGCCCATGGCAAAGGCTAACGTACCGCCTAACAAGCAACTAAGAGGGACTGCTAGCCAACGCTTACGAAAATGTTCCAGCAATGCATATAAAATAATGGTGCAAAAGATCACGACAAAAGCGATGTGACTCATCCCTATTCCCTCAGCCCAAGCGAACAGCTTTTTCACTTGAGAGACGGTTCCAACAAAGCCTAGGTAGAGTAATAAGCCGCCACACACGCCTTTACTGGTAAGATTTGCCAACATGCTGCCACCTTTACTGATGGCTAACAGTATGCCAAAGGCGCCAATCAGCAGACCAAAGGCCATAGGGTGCCCGCCTGCTGCAACGACGATAGGAATTAATGGAATGAGTGGGCCGTGTGTACCCGCGAGGTTTGCGGTCGGTAATAGAAAGCCTGAGAAAAGAATAATGAAAACAGAGGCGATGAGTAGTTCATAACGAACATTTTCTAAAATAAAGCCTTCGTTCAACCCTAGCGCACCGGCAAAGGTTGCTGCGATGGCTCCCACCATAACGACTTTACCAATGGTCGCAGCCATCGCTGGAATGGTGTCTTCTACCTCGAATCGATAATCTTTAAACGGCAAATTGGGACGCCAACGTTTAGGCGCCATGATTTGCAACTCGTGCTCTAAATATTGTTCTCGGGACTCAAACTCCGAACTTGGTTTATGTTGTTGCTCATAAGTGAGTTCATCCTCACTGGCTTTAGGCTTATCTGTTCCAATATGTACGGACTCTAAAGTGCTGCTCATTGTGATTCCTTTCGTTCACACTCTAAGGTGTGTTTTTCCAACCAACGTTGTTTACTCACTAAACGAAGATTAAGCGAGTCATTGTCTATAAATTCTCTGTTATACCAATCGTAGTAAATAACTGGTCATTCTAGCTTGTTAAAATACTCGATAACTGCGTTGCAATTTTTGATTGTAGAATAACTACTTATCGAAAAATTGCGCCTTGTTCTCAAGCATTTTCCCTACGCTATTTCTGATCACTTATTTACTGTGATTGGTATTACAAGAACTCGATGACTGATCTTTATGAACTCTTAAAATTCAGTTGCTAGTACCTTATACCAAACGAAAAAATACAAATAGTCTCAGGTGGTTAGACATTAGTCGTAGGTTTCGGGCTAACGGTATAAGCGTTGTAGTGGGATTGGATAGAACTAGCCCAAGGTCTTTGGCGAGAGCGAACAAAAGGTGTGGAAGCGTGGTGAGCCGACAGCACAGAAAGCTTGGGTTAGCGGCTTTTTATCCAATGAAGAAAGGGGCTCACGTAGCCCCTTTTAGTCTGTTGATTCATTTATCGCAATTAGTCTAACAGCGCATCAACTGGATAACATTTTTCGAAACACTCGCTGCTTCAATGTCTTCCAGCGCACCAGCAACAAACCAATGGCGATTAGGATATAGATGGTTGGCTCTGCTACCTCTGACTTCACCGACCAATAGAAATGAATCGGCGCCAGTATCGCAGCTAAGTATACCCAGTTATGCAGTTTTTGCCATTTAGGACCCATTTTACGTTGTATAGATTGAGTCGAAGTCGCCGCCAGAAGTAACAAGATTACCCACACTGCCGCACCAACGGTCAAGTAAGGGCGTTTGACGATTTCGGAGGCAAGCAAACTCCAATCTAACCCTAAATCAAGTACCGCAAACGCAACCAAATGAAGCACTGCCCAGAAAAAGCTGTAGAGCCCGAGTAGTCTCCTAACTCGAACTAACAAACCCTGCTTGGTCCAACGCGCAAGCGGAGAAACCAGCAAGGTAATAAACAGCGTATTCAGCGCGCTAATACCCGTGTAATGAATGATGCCTTGAACAGGGTCGCCACCTAAGTTGTCGGTATTAATCGCAATAACCAGCAGACCTAAGAAGCCTAAAGAGACAAGGTGGATGAGGACCTTAAGCGCAATGATGTGTTTTGGCGTCAGCTTTCTCAATAGAACTTCCTCAGGTCCATATTCTTATAGAGATGCGCCACCTCTTCTTCGTAGCCGTTGAACATCAATGTTGGCTGTCTGCGAGTGCTGAGCACACTGCCCTCCCCGATGAATCGCTCGCTTGCTTGGCTCCAACGTGGATGATCAACATTCGGGTTCACATTCGCGTAAAAACCGTATTCGTTCGGCGCTAAACGATTCCACGTTGTTGGCGGCTCTCGGTCAGTTAAACGGATTCGAACAATAGACTTGATGCTTTTGAAGCCGTACTTCCACGGTACAACTAAGCGAAGTGGCGCACCGTTTTGTGGTGCAAGCGTCTTACCGTATAAACCCACAGAAATCAGCGCGAGCGGGTTCATTGCCTCATCAAGACGAAGCCCTTCAACGTAAGGATATTCAATACTGCTGAACGAGCCTTGAGCTGGGAACTGTTTCGGGTCGTAGAGGGTTTCAAAAGCAACGTATTTCGCGCTACTTTTTGGGTCCGCCGTTTTGATGATGTCCGCTAAAGGAAAGCCAATCCACGGAATGTTCATTGACCACGCTTCCACACAACGTAAGCGGTAGATTCGCTCTTCAAGTGTGAACTTTTTAAAGATGTCATCGTAGTCGAGCTTAATTGGGTTATTCACCAAACCATCGATCTCAACCGTCCATGGATCAGACACAAACTCAGAAGAGTTTCTCGCGGGATCAGACTTATCGGTACCAAACTCATAGAAGTTATTGTATTTCAGAATCTTACTTTCAGGAGTAAGAGAAAGATCCGCTTGGTACTGTTGTGGCTTCGCCGCGCTAAGGTCAATTCGATTGTCTGAGACTGGCTTTTCCTTTGACGAGAAGATGTCCAAAATGCCAGCTTGTGCATTTGCAGCGAGCGGCATGCCGACAACCGCAATGCCAAGCTTTTTCAATATCTCTCGACGCTCTTTATAGACGGACTCTGGCGTCGCTTCGTTTTCAGATAAAGCCCAGCGATGATTCTTCTTAATCCACATAATCTTCCCCGAATGTGTTCATACTTTAGTAAATAGCGAACTGGTAATACGTTGATTTAAACAGACCGTAGCAAAAACAAATTTATTTCATAAAAAACAAAAAGAGACACGCATTCAAGTTAAGCTTTTTGCCCAGCAGAGTTGCTCTCATACTGCCTCTTTTTAGTTCATTATTAACCAAATCTAAAAACTGATTTAGGGATTAGCCCTCTTATCATTAACAATCGCAACTCTATACTGGCACTGTTCCCGAACTTTCGAATCAAGAGCCTTGTGATGATAGCGATTTCCTCGACCTTAAAATCCGTTCTCGAAAAAACACTGCCGCTGACTGTCGGCCTTTTTGCGATCATGTCAGTACAACTTATCGACGCAGTGTTTATCGGCATGCTTGGCGTGAACGAGCTTACTGTGCAAGGTATCACGATGCCGTTTCAGGCTGGCTTTATTGGCATTCAAGTCGGCATTGGTGTCGCAGCAACGTCGATCATCTCACATGCTTTTGGCGCAAATAATACGCGACGCGCAACAAATACCGCTTCACTTGCGTTACTGGTCGGTAGCGCTTTTATCGCTCTCATTGGATTTGCGTTGTGGTTGATGGAGCAAAGTGTGTTTTCTGCATTTGTCTCTGTGAAAGACAGCGGCGCACAATATCAGCAGCTCGAAACGTTATTTGGTCAGTTCTGGGGCCTATGGTTGCTAAGCGCACTATCCAGTGCCGTCCTGTATTTAATGACCTGTGTTTACCGTGCGAATGGTGATACTAAAGTCACGGGCTCTGTCTTTGTTATCGCAAGCCTTATCAACCTCGTGCTCGATCCGATCTTTATGTTCGTTCTAAACATGGGAATTGCGGGTGCTGCATTGGCATCGATGCTTGGCTTTGCCATCAGTGCGGGTTACATGATGCACAAAGCCAAAGGTCGTCAATGGTTCGCGCCTTTCTCTTCGGCTTTAGCTAGCAAAGACGATGCTGCTCTGCTGATCAAAACCACGATTCCAACCATGATGAATCAGATCTTACCGTCAGTCAGTGCTTTCGTGACGGTTATGTTCATCGCTCATCTTGGTACTAATGAAATCGCATTTTGGAGCTTATTAAACCGAGTGGAAAGCTTCTTATTGATCTTCACGCTAGCACTCACCATGTCATTGCCACCAATGATTGGCCGCGAACTCGGTGCCGAACGTTTTGATTCAATCCAAGCGCTCGTTCAATCAGCTTCACGCTTTGTGATTTTGTTCCACTTGGTCATCGCAACTTTGTTGGTGGTGAGTTTACCAATTGTTGTTCCTCTACTATCGGTGGACAACACAATGCAAGAGTGGTTAAAGCTAGCTCTTTGGGTGATTCCATTTAGCTATGGCCCTTTAGGTTTGTGTATGGTTATCACTTCTATCTTCAACGCATTGGGTAAACCCAAAACTGCCCTATTCGTTTGCTTTGTAAGATTGGTGGTTCTGTACATCCCAGCGATTGCTATCGGATCATTACGGGGTAACATTTTTACAATCGTCATCGCGGCGACAATTGCTAACGTTCTAGCAGGTTTGTTTGCATGGTTACAGCTTACTAGCTATGTAAAACAAAACTTGTCTGCGACTCAAGCGTCGATGTTGGAAGTGGAAATGGTAAAGCAATAACGGATTGTGAATTAGAAAAGATAAACGCCCACACTTTTGAATAAGTGTGGGCGTTTTTGTTCCAGGCGTTAGAGCGTATGTCACTTTCCTTTATGAGATGTTTTGGACATAAGCCTATCGTCCGTTTACTTTATTAGTAATATCAATAGATTTATCGCCAATATCTAACTTGTAAGGTTCTTCTTTTTCTAGTTTTTTAAAGTCCAATTTATTTAGGTCTAAGCTGAATATCTGTGGTGATTCATACATTCTCACAGAGTACTTTTTATTGACCAAATCAGATACGGTTGCCCACTGTGTATAGTCGTGAACCAGTTTGCCAGTGGAGTCTCTGCTCGTCCCCTGCGGAATATCCACGGTATTTAAAATGTGAAAAGCTAATGTCGTCGCGTCTTCTTTGCCCACACGAATATCTCTGCTCAGCGCCTCTTTTCTATATTGCATAGAATCCAAGTTGGCAGCCAAAATATCTTCATCATCCGTTAACTGATACACAGGGAAAGAGAAATTGGTCATCATCGACGCTCTCACAAAACGATCTAAAGGAGTCGAACTACCAGGAACTTTAGAAAAGCCTGTACCTTGAGCATTAGAGTTGCACTTAAATCGGCTTGCTGCATTATCATAGGTTTCAACATTAGGAGTCGCAGCGTGACCGTCATTATCTTGAAAGTTAAATGGCACCACATCAACATAGTTGTATCGGACATTCTCTTGCTGCCAAGCAATCAACGGGTCGTTCGTGAGCACTCCGATTGGGTTAAGGTCTGTAATCGTGAGTTTGCCGTCCACGTATTCCAATACAATACCATTGCCCAAAGCATCTTGAACATGAAAATGAAAATGCATTGCACTTGGTACTTTAGAGAAAGGATTGGCAACTAAGATTTTATCTTCATCTGGGGTATCGCTTTCTTTTAAGTCAGAGTCATTCTCATTGACTACCAATTTATCGTATTGGAGACCATCAATAACATCTTGGCACGTAGCGCAGTTAGACAGGATCCATGTAGTGATACTCGGATAATAAATCACCCCTTTGCAGTTTTTGAACTCTCCATCTTGCTTCAATGGTTCTTGATATTCAGATTGTACCAAAACCATAGTTCCAGACGTCAATCCTTCTTTATTCATACCATTGCTTGCAATATCGGCCAATATCTGTGTTACACCAACGCTTTCTTTGATTGAGGTAGAAAACCCATTCAAAGCAACAAAATCGTACTTGCCTTTCCATGTGTATAACTTGGTATTCACTAGGGAGATGTCTGGTCGTATAACAAATTCATCACTCTCAAAACTGTATGGCGTCAACTCCTTCGCTGCACCTTGTGTGTACTCATGCCCTTTGCTGCGGAAAAATAACTCTGATTTAAGACTTGGTCCTAACTCCATTGAACGACCAACTACGGGTATGTTCTTGTTTGGATCCAATGTCATCCCTGTAATGGAAAAATTAGTACACATATTCACTGTCCTTGATAAGTAGAGAAGTGGCGCCCAATGGTTACAAACATAAGTGAATTCCCTTAAGTGGTTGGTCCAGCTTATGCTGCGTATCTTTGCCTACCGAAATAAGCTTCATCAGGATTGAGGGTTTGATGGCTACATCTATTTAAATGAAACACCATGCATATCAAAATTTCAAGTTATGATTCTCTTTATGCGGAGTGAATTTTAGGCACAACTCCGTGTCGGTAGACATTAGAGTTTGAACAGCTTCTAGGAAAGTATTGGACAAAAACGCGTTACACTAAAAGCTCTGACCCACTCAACTGATATTAGAAAAAGTATCTGAAACTTTAGAGCTTAGAGGTTGATAT